>JAKAQQ010000025.1 GCA_021819635.1 Pseudomonadota bacterium | reverse complement strand
CTCCACGGAGCCGGGGTGCGCTCCCCCAGCCGTGCCCCGACCGTGCGGGTCAGTTCCTGCACCAGCGCGAGCGGCAGGCGTTTGCGCGCGTCGCTGTACGATCCGGTGTTCGCGGCGCCCGGCTCCAGGCCCGTCAGCAACCGATGGACCATCGCCTGATTCACCGCGTTCCGACAGGAACCGTCGGCGCTCAAGACCTGCCCCAAAAACATCGCCAGCGTGACCGTCGGCGGGTACTTGCGCTCCCGGTACTCCGGCAGCAACGCTTCCAGCGGCCCCAAGAGCTCCGGACCGGTCACCAGGTTGAAAAAGCTCAGCGAATCGACCTGTTGGGCGAGTGTCTGGAGCCGCTGGCGCAAAGCCCATTGCTGCCAGGCACGTTCTGCTCTATGCTTGTTATCCATGAAGGGTGGCCTCTTGTGCGTAGGGTGGTTCTGTCGAAACATATCCTACCACCCGGGGCCATCCTTCTCTTGACTTTTCAATGCATTACGAAGCCCAGCCTCTCGTGCTTCGGCTTATCCGAGTGCCATTCGATCCGGCCGTGACGCCTCTTTCTTACCTCAGCGACACCCTGTTATCCGGGGGGGCTGCGGGGTGTCGGGCCGCGAACCTCTCGTGGAACTCATCCATGTCGAGATTGGGATGCAGTGCACATGCTGATATTGTTCTGGCAGACTTCTAAGCCGGTGGTTGCAGGTTCGAGTCCTGCCAGGCGCGCCAGCCCCGCGATTTCCGGACGCCAGTGAGACGCACGTGTCCCGACCGATCTACCACGTCGATGCCTTCGTCGGAGACGGCCGCCGCGGGAACCCCGCGGCGGTCGTGCTGCTCGATGCCTGGCCGCCGGACGATCTCCTTCAGGCGGTTGCCGAGGAGAACCGGCTGCCCGAGACCGCCTTCGTCGTCCCCGGCCCGGAGCCGGGGATGCAGACTCTCCGCTGGTTTAGCCCGCGGGTCGAGGTTCCCCTCTGCGGGCACGCGACCCTTGCCACCGCCTACGTGCTCTTTCGCGAGACGGGCGCGGGACGAGAGCGCCTTCTCTTTTCCACCCGGAGCGGGACGCTCGAGGCGATCCGGGACGGGGAGGACATCGCCCTCGACCTTCCCGCCGCCCCGCTCCGTACTCTCCCCCCGGCCCCGGCGCTCCGGCCCTTCCTCGGGGAGGATCCCGAGGCGCTCCTGGCCTACGGCGACGACGGTCTTGCGGTCCTTGCCGGCGAGGAGGCCGTCCGCGCTTCGCGGGTGCCGGAGGAGGGGGTGCTTGAGGCCCTTGGCCTCCGTGGGCTCTGCGTCACCGCCCGCGGGAAGACGGCCGACGTCGTGAGCCGTTTCTTTGCTCCCGCCCTCGGCATTCCCGAGGATCCGGTGACGGGCTCCGCCCACTGCGCGCTCGCCCCCTACTGGGGGGAGCGGCTTGGGCGGAAGCGTTTCCGTGCGCGCCAGCTCTCGGAACGGGGCGGCGAACTCCGTTGCCGCTGGGAGGGCGCTCGGGTGTGGATCGCGGGCCGCGCCCGCCTCTACCTCCGCGGGACGATCGAGAGTCCGCTCCCCGGACGGACCTTTCCGGAGGCCGGGAAAGGCTGAAGGACGCCACGGCCCCGTGTGGACGGGGGGCGAAGCCCCCGCATCCCGCACCGGGGCCGGTGGGATCCAGGGAAGCGAGCGCCCGAGTCCCGCGGAAGTCGTCTCCGACCGGGAACGACCGTCGCGGATTTTCGGTCTCCCTTCGAATGGCCGATGGAGACCGTGTCGTTGGCTCCGGCGGAGGCCGCGGGGCGCGTGTCCACCCCCCCCGAAGCGCAGGCTTTCGGCTCGACGCGGAACCGGCGTCGTGCGCTCGAGGCTCCTCCGGGCCCTTTGCCGCAGGCTCCCGCTTCCCCGTAGGGACGGCGCGCGTCCGCAGGCATCTTTTGCCTCCACGGCATGGAGCGCCGCGAGCTCCTGGGCGCGCCGGGCTTCGAGGGCGGAGGGCGAGGTGGGGTCGCCGGGGGGGGCGGCGGGTGCACGAGCGGGGTCGAAGCCCTTTGTGCAACCGGGGAGAAGGAGGCCCCAAGAGAAGAAGGAAACGAGCGCCAGCGTGGACGGGGCGGGCGGCTCATCGGATCCCGACCGGTGTCAGGGAAGGCAGGCACGACGCTTTTCCCCACGGAAGTGAAGCCTCCGGATCGAATCCGGAGGAACGGGGCTTGATGCAACCGGAGGGTTTCCCGCCCTGCCCGAAGGGTTCCGGACTTCAGGGCCCGCGATGGTCGCTGCGGGGGACGGGATAGAATGCGGTGGAGCGTCTTTCGGGGAGGGTGCTGGGGATGGGCCAAGAAGCACCGTCTTCCGGGGAGAGGGACGGGCGGCCTCCTTCGGGATCGGGCGTGGGCGCCTTTTCTCTGCGCGCGACGGTGACCGCCGCCGCCCTCGTGTGTCTCGCGGCGCTGATCCTCGCCCACCCGCGCGTCCTGCCTTTCCGCACCAGTTTCACGAGTTTGGGGGGCGGGAGCGTGTTCCGTATCGAGCCCCGTCCCGGGGTGGCGCTGCCCTCTCCGCTCCGCGCGGGCGAGACCGTTCCCTTGGCCCTTCAGCCCTTCGCAACCCGGCTTGCGCTCGCGCTCGCCAACGTCTCGGGACACCGACCGGTGGTGATGGTCGTCCGCGGCGCGCACGGCTTGCGCTCCGTGGTCGTGCGGAGCGTCCGCTTGTCGGCGGATCGCCTCGGCAGTCCCTTCCAGTGGGCTGCCGACGTGTTTTTCGAATTGGTTTTCTTCATCGTCGGGATTCTCACCCTCTGGTGGGGACGCAACTGGGCGGCCTGGGGTTTCTCGCTGGCGACTCTGACGCAGCTCGGCTACGTTGCCCTCGGCATCGTTCCCTGGCCGCCCGGACCGGGAGCCCTTCCCGTCCTGTTCCTGATCGTGCTCTTTACTGCTTCCACGTTTTACATCGGCCTTTACCTGAGCGTGCGCACGCTTCTCGGGCATCGTGTCCGCTTCCTCCACGGGCGGGACCTTCTCTACCTCCTCCTTGCGCTCCTCGGCTACGTCCTGCAGTTGGCGGTTGTGGTGAAGGTGCTCTGGGGGGCTTCGCTGCCGTTCCTTTCGCTCACGGCCGACCGCACGATCGGGATCCTGGTCGGAACGATCTTTTTGGCGCAGATTCTCGTGATCGTCCGTGATCTCGTGCGCGGGTACGGCCGTGCCGGTCGCGACCTCCGCCTCCGCCTGCGTTGGCTGCTCCTGGCGGCCGTCCTTCTTATCCTCGATCTGGGATGCGTCCTGTGGGTCACGTTCCATCCGGCACGGGGTGTCCTCCATGACGTTCTCGACACGTGCTCCTCGCTCCTTGCCTCGTCGATCGTCGGACTCTACGCCTACGTCCTCCTGCGCCAGCGGCTCGTCGAGGTTCGCCTGGTCGTGAGTCGGGCGCTCGTCTTCGCGGTCTTCATGGCGACGGTCGTGGGCCTCTTTGCCTTTGTGGAGAACGTGATCGAGCGGAGCGCCGTTCCGCGTGGGGCCGATCTCGCGTTTGAGATCGGGGTCCCGCTTCTTCTCGGGATCTTTTTTCACCGCCTTTCGCGCCGGATCGAGCGCCTCGTCGAACGCGTCTTCTTCCGGCGCGAGTACCGCTCGCGGCAGGAGCTTCTCGAGTTTGCCCACGACGTCGGCTACATTGAGGATCCGGAGGTCCTCCTGGAGCGTGCGGCGCGGGTCTTCGCGCTTTGTTCGGGAGGCGAACGCGCCGCCTGCTACGAGGCCGACGGGGAGGCGCTCCTTCTGAGGTCGCGCTTCCCGGACGGCGACGCCGTGTTTCCTCCCCGCCTCGACACCGACGATCCGGCGCTCGTACGCTTGCGGGCGCGCCGGAGCCCTCTCGATCTCCACGGGCGGGCGAGCGCCCTCGGGGACGGACTGGCGCTCCCCTTCGTTCTCCGCGGGCGTCCCTACGCCCTCTTCGTCATAGGCCCCCGCCCCGGCGGCCGCTACTCTGAGGAGGAGACCGATTTCCTCGCCCGTGCGGCCCACGAGGTGGGGTCCGCGCTCCTCGCGCTGCGGGCGGAGGGGGAGGGGAAGGGACGTCCGGCCTACGGTGCTTCGCCGCGATCGGCCGCATCTCCGCGACCCGCGTGACGCGCGGGCGGAACGTCACGGACTTCCGCCCGTGGCGACGTCCGGGACCGCCCCCTTGTCGGCGGTGGTCGGACCTTCATCCTCGCGGGGTTACGCGCCCGCCTCTCCCAGGACCGGCCGCTCCCGACGGGTTCCCGCCGCCGAGAGGCGGAACCTTCCCCAAGCCCCTCCGCTCGTTTTCTGCCAAGGCCTGCCTACGGTCCGCCGTGCGCGCAGCCAGACGTTGAACGGGGGGAGGGTTTGCACCGGGGAGGATTCCGAGGCGCTTCTGGCCTGCGGTGACGAGGTCTTGCGGTCCTTTGCCGGCGAGGAGGTCGTCCGCTCTTCACGGGGGCCGGAGGAGGGGGGGGCTTGCGGCCCTTGGTTTCCGTGGGCCTTGCTTGACCGGCCGCAGGAAGACGGCCGGCGTCGTGTACCGTTTCTTTGCCCCCGCCCTCGGCATTCCCGAGGATCCGGCGACGGGCCCCGCCCGCTGCGCGCTCGCCCCCTGCTGGGGGCGGAGGCTCGGGCAGGGATCGCGGGCCGCGCCTGCCTCTGCCTTCGGGACGATCGTCGGGTCCGCTCCCTGGACGGAACCTCTCCCCGGCTTGGCGGATGCAACGGCGCCGGGGGGCGCTGCGCCCCCCGGGCTCGTCGCCCCCCGGGGCTGTGGCCTTCCGTCCCTCTCAATGCAATCGTTTCCCTTACTCCTCCCGCCCGGTTGCCGCCCGGGCTTGCCCGGGTGTTGCCGCGGTGGCGCGGCTCGCGGTCGCCGGCGGTGCCGTCGACGTTCCGAACCGGCCGCCGGGGGGTGGGATAAAGGGGGTGGGACCAGGACGGGGCGGGCGCTTCAGGGCGGTCCCGTCATGGACCCTGTCTTATTCTGGACAGCGGTGACGCGCGCACGTTATATTGTGCGCTGGTGAAAGGTGGTGGCCTTGGCCTCCGCCTTGTCCAGTGTTCAACTTCAACCGTCAGTTCCCCTGTCGTCGGGAGGTCATGAAAGAAATATGAACAAACACTCTCTCCACCGTTTCCGCAACGCCGGGGGTCTTGGGGCGGCGCTCGCCCTGGGGCTCACGTGTCTTCTTGCGGCCCCGGTCGCCCGGGCCAGCGGGACCGCGTCTTCGTCGACGTCGTCCACCGCCCTGCAGAAGATCACGGTCACGGGTTCGGCCATTCCCCGCTCGAGCGTGGTCATTGCCTCGCCTGTCGAGGTCATCACGGCCAAGCAAATCAAGGCCCAGGGCTTTACGACCATTTCCCAGGTGCTCCGCCACCTCTCGGGCAACAACAGCGGAACGATCCCCAACTCCTTTACGGCGGGCTTCGCGGCCGGGGCCTCCGGTGTCGCCTTGCACGCACTCAAGGTGAGCGGCACGCTTGTCCTCATCGACGGGCACCGCGCGGCCCCGTACGCCCTTGACGACGACGGTGTCCGCTCCTTCGTGGATCTCAACAGCATTCCGCTGAACGCCGTCAAGCAGATCCAGGTTCTGAGCGACAGCGCCTCGTCCCTCTACGGCTCGAGCGCGATCGCGGGCGTGGTCAACATCATTCTCTACCCCACCTACCGGGGAACCCGGATCACGGCCGAGGGCGGCTGGGCCGAGCACGGGGGAGGGGAGCTCACCCGTATCGACGTCATCAGCGGGACGGGCAGCCTGCGCCGTCAGGGCTACAACGCCTATCTTGACCTCGAATACCAGAACAACCAGGCGATCTTCAGCAACGAACGCCCGTTCCCCTTCGACACCGCCAATCTCAGTTCCATCGGCGGCCTGAACAACCAAGGCGGCAACCCCGCCCTCGACAGCGGCTCGATCTACGGCTCGGTCGCGCCCGCCACCGTGACCGGCGGCAATCTCCTGACCGGATCGCAGATCCCCGGGACGCTGTTCCAGCCCCTCCGGGCCTGCGGCCCGGGCAGCACCCAAGTCACGACCCCGGGCGTCGGGACATACTGCTCTCAGAACCTCTACGCCCAGGACGTGGTCATACATCCCCAGCAGACGCGGCTTGCTCTCGACGGCCGGGTGACCTTCAAGCTCCGCGGCACCAACCGGGTCTACCTCAACGCCCTCTACTCGCAGGTTCGCACCACCTTCTCCGGCGCCCCGTCCCAGATCCAGAATTTCACCCCTCTGAACACGGCGTCCCTTGCCCTTCCCCCGACGCTGGCCAACGGTCAGCTCAACCCGAACGATCCCTACGCGTCGCAAGGCAAGTACGCGCTCATCAACTACGCCTTTGGGGACATCCCGGCCTTCAGCACCTACGTCAACCACAACCTGCGCATCGGGATTAACGCCAAGGGGCAGCTGAGCACCAACTGGCAGTACCACGTCTACGGCGTGATCAACCACACGTGGCTCATGGAGGATCTCGGAGGCTTCATCAACAGCAACCAGCTTCTCCAGGACGTCCAGACCGGCGCCTACAGCTTTGTCAATCCCGCGTCGAACAGCGCGCAGGTCCTTCAGGCTCTTGCGCCGCTCGACCAGGTTCAGGGCACCACCGACATGGACGTGCTGGGCGCCCAAGTCGATGGCTTCCCCTCGTTCCTCAGACTGCCGGGGGGGCGCGCGGGTGTGGCCGTGGGTGTGCAGTGGCGTTACGACGCACAGAACACGCCCTCGTTCAACCCGACCAACAACTATCAGGGCCTGGGCAACGCGCACTACGTCGGCTTCCACAACGTGGCGGCCTACTACGCGCAGTTGAACCTCCCGCTTCTGCGCTCGCGCACCTTCGGGCGCCTGAACGCCGACATCTCGGGACGTGAAGACGACTTCTCCGATTTCGGCCACGCCTTCACCCACAAGTTCGGAATCATTTACCGCCCGATCCGTCAGGTTGCCCTCCGCGGCACCTACGCCACGGCGTTCCGCGCTCCGAGCTTTGCCGAGAACGGATCAAGCTCCTCCTCGGGGTTCGTCACCTACACGCTTCCCCCTGCCTATGTTGCGGCGCACAACAACGACGGCTACGTCCAGCCCTACGCCCTCGAGCTCAACGCCATCGGCAATCCGAACGTCCAGCCCGAGCGGGCACGGAGCTACAGCTACGGCATCGTGATCTCTCCGGTTCATAACTTCAGCGTTTCGGTCGACTACTACAACATCCTCCTTCAGGGCGTGATTTCGGAGGAAGATCCGTCCGTTGCGCTCAACGATTACTTCGCGGGCACCCCGATTCCCCCGGGCTACTCGCTGGTGACCGACACCCCGGACCCGAACTTCCCCAACCTTCCCCCGAAGCCGGTGGCCGTCTCCGCGCCTTACGTCAACCAGGGCGAAGTGCGGACCGGCGGGATCGATTTCGGAGCGCATTTCTACCACGCGTTCAGCTCGGGATTCGGCCTGAGCAGCGTGATCCACGTGACCCGGCTGACGTCCTTCGAGGAGAGCCTGAGTGAGGGTGGACCTCTCGTGAACATGGTGGGAACGCAGGGTCCGTACATCCTCTCGTCGGGCGCGGGGACTCCGCGGACGCGTGGGAACTGGGCCACGACCCTGAGCTATGGCCCGGGAAGCGTGACGGTGAGCGTCTACTACGTCAGCGGGCTCTACATGAGTGTCCCAGACCTCACCGGGCCGGGCACGAGCCAAACCTGCTTCTCGACGGCCACGCCCTCGGGAGCCAACCTCCCCGCCGATTGCCGGATGCCCTCCTTCACCTACATCAACCTGAACGCCCGCTACCGTCTTGACAGTGTCCTCCACGGGCTCACGGTCTTTGGCGGGATCGACAACCTGACCGACCGGCTGCCGTCTTTCGATCCGATCGACTACGCGGCGACGAACTACAACCCCACCTACAACGAAGCGGGTATCATCGGCCGCTTCTTCAAACTCGGCTTCAGTTACCGGTTCTGAAACCGACGGCGAACCCGCTCCACCCCATGGGTGGAGCGGGTTTCCCCCGGGCCGCTTGACAAGGCGGCGGGGGACTCCTAACATTGAGACTGACAAGGCAACTTTTTTTCACCTTGCGTGAGGAGGTTTGCCGTGAAGACTCTTCTCTCTCTCTCCTTGATCCTGTGCCTCTGCGTGCTGTCCGTCGCCGCGGCGCGGTCGCAGCCCGCCAAAGTTCCC
>JAKAQQ010000024.1 GCA_021819635.1 Pseudomonadota bacterium | reverse complement strand
GGCTCTTTCGAACACGACGATCGCGGTTCTCCTCGCCACGATCGACTCCTCGATCATGCTCATCGCGCTTCCGGCCATCTTCCGGGGTATCCGCCTCAACCCCTTGAGCCCGGGCAACTCTTTCTATCTCCTCTGGATGATCCTGGGTTTCCTCATCGTGAGCAGCGTCCTGGTCGTGGGCCTCGGGCGCCTCGGTGATATCCACGGCCGGGTGCGCATGTACAACCTCGGCTTTCTCGTCTTCACCGTGGCCTCGCTTGTTCTCGCCGTCGACCCCTTCGTCGGGCAAGCCGGGGCCCTCTGGCTCATCGTCGGGCGCATCGTGCAAGGGCTCGGGGCCGCGTTTCTCATGGCCAACTCCTCGGCGATCCTCACCGACGCCTTCCCGCCGCACGAGCGCGGGCTTGCCCTCGGGATCAACAACGTCGCCGGCATCAGCGGCTCGTTCATCGGCCTCGTCCTCGGAGGCGTCCTGGCCTCTGTTGACTGGCGGCTCGTCTTTCTCGTTCCCGTGCCCTTTGCCCTCTTCGGCACCGTCTGGTCGTACCGCAAGCTCCACGAACTCGCCCCGCGTCAACCGGCGCCCATCGACTGGATCGGGAACCTGAGCTTTGCCGTCGGCCTCGTGCTCGTGATGCTCGGAATCACCGCCGGGATCGAGCCGGCGGGCGGGCGGCCGATGGGCTGGACGAGCGGCCCCGTTCTCGCCCTGCTCGGAACGGGCACCGCGGCTCTCATCCTCTTCGGGATCCACGAAACCCGCGTCCGCCACCCGATGTTCCGGCTGGCGCTTTTCCGCATCCGGGCCTTCGCGTACGGGACACTCTCGACGTTCCTCGCCTCGATCGGCCGCGGCGGACTCATGTTCATGCTCGTGATCTGGCTGCAGGGACTCTGGCTCCCCCGGCACGGCTACGCCTACGCGTCGACCCCGCTCTGGGCCGGCATCCTCATCCTGCCCCTGACCGGGGGGTTCCTCCTCTCCGGTCCGCTCGCCGGACGGCTCTCCGACCGGCACGGGGCGCGGCTTTTCGCCACCGGAGGAATGATCGCCACGAGCCTCTCCTTCGTCGCCCTCCTCCTCCTCCCGATTAATTTCCGCTACACGGACTTCGCCCTCATCCTCTTTTTCAGCGGTCTCGCCATGGGCGCGTTCGCCGCCCCCAACCGGGCCGCGGTCATGAACAGTCTTCCGCCCGCGGAACGGGGCGCCGGCGGCGGCATGAACGCCACGTTCCAGAACGCGGCCCAGGTCCTCTCGATCGGGATCTTCTTCAGCCTCGTCATCGCCGGGCTCTCCGGCACCCTCAAAACCACCCTCACGCGGAGCCTCCTGCACCACGGTGTCCCGGCGGCCGCGGCCGCCCGTATCGGCCGGCTGCCCCCGGTCTCGGTGCTGTTCTCCGCGTTCCTCGGGGTCAATCCCATCCGCACACTCCTCGGGCCGCGAATCCTGGCGGCCCTGCCCGCCGGCGCGCGCCGAACGCTTCTCGCCCGAAGCTTCTTCCCCCGCCTCATCGCCCGCCCCTTCCACGAGGGGCTTCTCGCCGCCTTTCTCTTTGGGGCCGTCGTCTGTCTCGTCGCCGCCGCCGCTTCCTGGTCGAGGGGCGAGCGCTACATCCACTTCGAGGCCGGCACGGGCCGGACCACGGAAGACAACAGCCGGGCGGAGTCGGGAACGGGCTGACGCGGCGCTCGCGGCCGCACAACGCCCCCCCCCCGGCTGTGGGGCCGAGGCGTGCCGAGGTCACGACGCCGGACCGGGCGACTCCGTCCTCACGCTGGAGTCGGCCGTCGGACACTCCGCAGCCTCAATCCACTGGAAATACGTAGTTCTTTTTCGTAAAGAGCTCGACGCACACGTCCACAACCTTGGCGTCGAACTTCGTGCCCGCGTGAACCGTGATTTCCATGAGGGCGGCGTCGATCCCCAACCCGGGCCGGTAGGGACGGTGCGAAGACATGGCCTCCACGATGTCGGCCACGGCCAGGATCCGTGATTCGGGGATAATTTCCTCGCCCCGGATCCCCAACGGGTAGCCGGATCCGTCCAGCCGTTCATGATGCTGGTGGGCGGTGATCGCAATGGGCCACGGCACCTGGAGATTCTTCAGGATCTGGTACCCCCGGGAAGGATGCTCCTTCACGATCGCAAACTCGGGCTCCGTCAGTATCGAGGGCTTGGCCAAGATTTCGGCGGGCACCGAGATCTTGCCGATATCGTGAACGGTGCCGCACACCTTCAATCCCTCGCACTGCTGCTTGCTCATGCCCAAGACCGAACCGATCACCGCCGCCAGATCGCCCACACGCCCCTCGTGTCTCCCCGTGTACGGATCCCGCATGCTGCTCATCAGGGCCATGGCATGGATGGCGCTCCTCATGACCTGTTCATGGAGCTCTTCCCGCGCGCATATTTCATGCTCCTCCCGAATCCGTACCGAAAGATCCTCAAACACGCTGACCGACAAGCGGTTGCCGTCCCGGGTGACCGCCGTCGCGACATTGGAGATGTAAAACCTGCTCCCATCCTTGCGGCGCCCGCGAAAGACGTAGCGGGACACAGGCTCCTCGCCGCTGAATCGGCGTCGGATATGCTCCCTGACGCGCGGCCAATCCTCCGGCGCCACCACCGCTTCGGCCGCCATCCCGTCCAGCTCGCCGGGTTCGTAGCCAAACATCCGGCAGTACGCCGGGTCCGCGGTCACGAAGTGCATCGTCTCGTCCAGCACGCACAGGCGCTGACGGGAGAGATCGTTCATCTCTGCGGGCGTGCGATCAGTCTCGGAAGTCAACTTGCCTCCCGCATCCGTTGCCGATGCGTTCTGTGGACGATAGCACCAACGGCACCGCCCCGCAACCCGCGGCGGATTCCACCCTGAAGCCGCACACCACGGCAAGGTCCCAAGCCAAAACCGCCCAGAACCCTTTGCCACGGCTGGGGAAGATCGCTTGCGGCGCGCCACACTCCTGTGCCGCGCGGTCCAGAGCACCCGTCCATGCCGGGCCACGGAGGACGCGCGCCGACCCGACGCTCGCCGCCCCGCGCCTCGTGTCGTCCACGACTGCTTGACCGAACACGAAGCCCATCGACCGGTCCCAAAGACGATCTGGGGACG
Source organism: Pseudomonadota bacterium (assembly GCA_021819635.1). Taxonomy (GTDB): domain Bacteria; phylum Pseudomonadota; class Gammaproteobacteria; order JAKAQQ01; family JAKAQQ01; genus JAKAQQ01. The sequence goes on along the minus strand of JAKAQQ010000024.1, from coordinate 5,255 downwards.
CCTCGTTCTCGACGTCGACGGGAGACGCGCTCTCGGCCGGCCTCGATCCACGGCTCCTCGCCGTCAACGAGCGCTGCCTCGCGACCCAAGATCCGTTCGTGCGGGTCGAGCGCCCCGTGCTCACCACCCGCAGTGACGATCGTGTGCGACCGAGGGCCGCCGGCGTCCCGGCCGGTGGATCGTTCGAGATCTTGGGCACCAAGATCGCTGATTTCGAATCCCTCGCCACCCGGAACGGCCGCTTCAAGGGGTCCCGGATCCGCGCCTCCAAATGCGTCTCGTGCTGCCGGTGAAGGGCTGCCGTCGGCCGCGAACCACCCCCATGCCGGAGCGCCTGAGCGAGGAGAGTTTCCGGAGGGAGTGAGAAATTGAGCGCCACGAGTGCCTTGCGGCCCGGCACCCCATCGCCACCCCGAATCACACGGTGTCATTGAAGTAAGGGAGGAGCATTGGAGCTTTACCAAGTTTACAGCAGATTCAGAACGCAACCGGTTCCTAGCTTTGGCCGGTTCGAGAATATCACGCCGGACGTACTGCTTTTTCGACGCATGGGAGCCACGCACAACCCTCGGGCAACCGGATGTTTTTTGTTCAATAAACCGAGGCGCCTCACGGACGCGCCAAGGATTTTGGCTTACGCAGCTACCATCCCCTGCTGAATCACGTCACGGGCACCGCGTTGCATGGTGCCTTGAAGGCTCTGCTTGACAACAGACGGCGGGCCACGTTTTCTTTATGATGGCTCCGGGAGCGTGTCTCCTCATTGGATTGCTGACTTCCGACCATCAGATTTCAAGAGGAACACCCCCCGCCGTCACGTCGTGGGACACGGCGGCCATCCACAAGATGCGAGTTTATCCCCGGGGTCCATCGAGCTGTGCGTTACGCCGAATACTACCGCCGGTCCATCGAACAGCCCGAAGCGTTTTGGGCCGAGCAGGCCGTCCTGATCGATTGGCATCGCCCTTGGGACCAGGTGCTCGACGGGAGCCGCCCGCCCTTTACGCGCTGGTTCGTGGGCGGGGAGACGAACCTTTGCCACAACGCCGTGGATCGGCACGTGTTGGTTCGGGGCAATCAGCCGGCGCTCGTGTGGGAATCCACCGAAGTAGACCAAAGCCGCATCTACACCTACGTTGATCTGCACCGGGAGGTGCAGCGCATGGCCGCCGTTCTTGCCGGCCAAGGCGTGAGTCAAGGCGACCGCGTGCTCCTCTACATGCCGATGATTCCCGAAGCGGTGTTCGCCATGTTGGCCAGTGTGCGCTTGGGAGCCATCCACGTGGTGGTGTTTGGCGGCTCCGCGGCGGCGAGCCTGTCCACCCGGATCGACGATGCACGCCCGAAGGTCGTGGTCAGCAGCGATGCGGGTTCGCGCGCCGGCAAGATCGTACCCTACAAACCGTTGCTCGATGAGGCGATCGAGCGGGCCGCGCACAAGCCGCCGTCGGTCGTGATGGTCGACCGGGGACTGCACGCCTTCAAGCCCGTGGCCGGACGCGATGTGGACTACGTCAAGGCCTGCGCGCAAGCGGGCGACCATCCTGTGGTGCCCTGTGTCTGGGTGGATTCGACCCATCCGAGCTACATCCTCTACACCTCGGGCACCACGGGGAAACCGAAAGGCGTGCAGCGCGACACGGGAGGCTACGCCGTGGCGCTGGCCGCCTCGATGCGCGACATCTTCTGCGGCAAGCCCGGCGGGGTGTACTTCAGCACCAGCGACATCGGCTGGGTGGTCGGGCACAGCTACATCGTGTACGGGCCACTCTTGCACGGAATGACCACGCTGATGTACGAGGGCACGTCGCTGCACCCGGATGCAGGAACGTTCTGGCGACTGGTGGAAAAGCACCGTGTCAACGTGATGTTCTCGTCACCCGCGGCGATTCGCGTGCTCAAGAGATACGATCTTGAATTCATGCGCCGGCATGACCTCTCGTCGCTGGAGCGGCTGTTTCTGGCGGGCGAGCCCTTGGACGAACCCACGTTGAGATGGGCGGAAGACGCCCTGCGCAAGCCCGTGATGGACAACTATTGGCAGACCGAGACAGGCTGGCCCATTCTGGGAATTCCCTCCGGCGTGGAGGCCCTCAAGGCCAATCCGGGTTCGCCCGGTGTCGCCATGCCGGGCTACGACGTGCGCCTTCTCCACGAAACCACCGGCGCGCCGGTGCCCGTCGGGGTCAACGGGGTGGTCACGATCCGTTGGCCCCTGCCGCCGGGGTGCATCCAAACGGTGTGGGGCGACGACGAGCGCTTCGTCGCCACGTACTGGAACAGTGTTCCTGGCCAGCAGGTGTACTCGACCTCCGATTGGGGTGTGGTCGACGCAAGGGGATACGTCACCATCCTGGGCCGGGCGGACACCCCGGGTCGGGCGAACGACGTGATTTATGTTGCCGGACACCGCCTCTACACGCGGAATCTCGAGGAGAGCCTTTCAAGCCATCCCGCCGTGGCCGAGGTAGCGGTTGTCGGCGTTGCCGACGCCGTCAAGGGCCAAGCGGTCGTGGCGTTCGTGGTCCCACGCGATCTTGCCCGGACAGGCGATGCCGGGTGGCGCACCGGCCTTGAGGCGGACCTCAAGCAGACGGTGCAGGCGCAACTCTGTGCAGCGGCGCGGCCCGAGCGGGTCTATTTTGTCGGCCGTCTTCCCAGGACGCAGTCCGGAAAGCTCCTGCGTCGATCGATCCAGGCACTGTGCGAGCATCGCGATCCGGGCGACTTGACAACCCTGGAGGATCCCCTGGCACTCACACACATTCGCGACGCGCTGGCGCAGCAGGGGGAGCAAGCTACAACAGCCGGTTGAGCCACCTTTTCCCACGTGGTGGCGCGGCCTTGCCCCCAAGGTTGCGTGGCCTTGAAGACAGGGGCGGGCGGGCGTCGGCGGTGCGCTCGACTCAAGACCTGACCCGTCGCCCTTCCGACCTACGCCCATGTTGGGTCGAACATTTCGCAACGGTTTCGACCCTGTTCTTTTGAGCGGTACAGTGCGGCGTCGGCGTCGTGCAACACACTGTCGATACTTTCATAGCGGCCGTCGCAGACCGCAACGCCGATGCTGGCGGACGGTTCCAGATCCTTCCCGGCCACCTGCAGCGGCTTGCGCAGTTCCTGCAGAAGACGGTTCGCCACGCTCATCGCGGTCTCCGGCGTCGTGATGTTCTCCAGCAAGACCGCAAACTCATCGCCCGACAATCGCGCCACCACGTCCGGATCGCGCACGCAAAGCTGCATGCGGCGGGCGATCTCCTTGAGAAACTCGTCGCCGTTAAGATGGCCGAGACTGTCGTTGATTTTCTTGAAATAGTCGATATCCAGATACAGCAGCGCGAAGCGCCGCTCCGGATCGCGTTGCAGCATCCCCAAAGCGCGGTCAAGCCGGTCGCGCAGCAAGCTGCGGCTCGCCAGGCCGGTCAACGCATCGTGCATCACCTGGTGCTTCAATTGCTCCTGCACCCGTTCGTATTCGGCAATCAGAAGACGCAGCTCCCGCGTGCGCTCCTCCACGCGCTGTTCGAGCTGCAGCTTGGCCTGACTGAGCGCGGCCGTCGACCGGCGGCGATAGATACTGATGGCGATCTGGATGGCGACGAAGGAAAGCAGATCCTGATCGGTCGGGCTGTACGCGATGGACGCGGAATAACTCTGCAGCGCCACAAGACCGATGACCGCGTCGCCGACCACCAACGGCACGCCAAGCCAGCAGGTCGGAATGGACTCCTCCGTTTCCAGATCGATGAGCCCGCTCCGGGACATGGCTTCCAGGCCCGCCCGGTCGATCAGCAACGGGCCGGTGGCAATCACGTACTCGCTGAGCCCCAGGCCAAACGGCCGGGCCTCGTGAGGACCGCTGACGACATCCGTGTAGTAGGGGAACGTCAACGTGCTGGACGACGTGTCGACCAAGCCGATGAAGAAGTTCTCCGCGTGGAGAAGCTTGCCGATCTCTTGATGCACGCGGTCATAGAATTCCTCTTCGTCGAGGTCCGCCGTCGCCAGCTGGGCGAGATGGAACAGTGCGGCCTGCAACGCTTCGGCACGCTGGTGTTCCGCAACTCTGGCTTCCAGCGCGCGGTTGGCGTCGGCCAGCTCCTGCGTGCGCTGGAGCACGCGCTGTTCCAGATCGTCCTTGATCCGCCTTCGTCCCCCCAGACCGAGTCTCAGTTTCACACTCCCCCCCCTGTGCTCCGAGCGCGCACCCCAAGCGTTAGACTACCCCCGGGGCCATCAACAACGGGGCGAACCATCGCCCGACACGACGGGATGCGCTCGAGATCGGCACGCACCCGCTCGCGAAGCGCCCCCCTGGCGTCGCGGCTCCGTCACCCACCCCTTCGCGATTGGGGTGCTTTCCCACGGACTCATCGGGATTGAGCGCCGGGGCCGTACCCGGGCAGGAAGTGCAGTTCCAGACGTCCGTTCAGACTCTGCACGTACTCGTGGACGATCCGGGCGCGATGCGCCGGATGCCCATCGAGAACCAGAAACACCGGCTGGACCCGCCCTTTCATGAAGCGGCGCAGCAACTCAACGAACTTCGTGGCGTTGAGGCGTTCGCTGTAGAGCTCGTACCAAAACGCGCCGGTGCCGCTGACGGCCGAGAGGGCATGGAGACTCTGACGCTGGTCGGTCGTCGGAGCCTCGGGGGTTTTCCCTTGGGGCTCCCGGGTGCGCCCACGCACCGGATCGGACCGCACGCCGGTCTCCTCCAGGAAAAAGAGCGTGGCACCCCGACGCTTGGCCCGCTGTTTGAGCGCCGGGAGCACGTCGTTGGCCCAGCGCTTGATGGTCGCGGGATGGCGCTCGTAGGCCCGGCGCCACGGTTTCTGCGGGGGAACGCCGAGTTCCGCGAGCAGACGCCCGACGGCGGTGACGCTCACCGTGATGCCAAACTTCTCCCGGATCATCGACCCCACGATCGCCCGGGTCCAGAGCCCGGAGTCAAACCCGTGCCGACGGGGATCCTTGCCGCTGATCCAGCGGTGGACCTGAAGCTTTTGCTGCGGCGTGAGCTTGCTCTCAGGGCCCGGGTGCTTGCGCGACCCCAGCATCCGCTCCCCACCGCGCCGCACGGTGGCGAGCCACTTGTAGATGGTCGTGCGGCACAGGCCCAGGCTGGCCATGACCTCGCTCGGGCGTTCGCCGGCCTGGACGCGTTTGACCGCGAGGCGACGAAGCGTCTCGGACGTTTCGTGCGAAAGGCTGCGACCGTCGATTCTCATGCGACGGATCATAACAAGATCGGA
>JAKAQQ010000023.1 GCA_021819635.1 Pseudomonadota bacterium | reverse complement strand
GCAGGATCGACGGGGGCACGTAGCCGTCGAAGGCCGTGTCTGAGTAGGCAAAGTCGTGCACGAGCACCACGCCGTGCTCGCTGGCGAACTCGACGAGCCGGGTCATCGTGGCGAGGTCGATGCAGGTCGTCGTCGGGTTGTGGGGGAACGAGAAGATCACGACCTTCGGCTTCGGCCACGCGGACTCCCAGGCCTCGACGAGGTTCGCGAAGAAGGCCTCCCCGGCGTCCGCTTCGTCCGTACCGAGCCCTTCGAGCCGGACCATCCGGACGTCCGCACCGGCGAACAGCGGGGCGTAGATGTGGATCGGGTACGACGGCGACGGGACGAGAGCCGTGTCGCCCGGACCGACGAGCACCCACATGAGATGGGAGAGCCCCTCCTTCGCACCGATCGTCGTCACGACTTCCCGCTCGGGATCGAGCTCCACCCCGAACCGGCGCAGGTAGAGGTCCGCGACGGCCTGCCGCAGCTTCGGGATACCGCGCGACGCCGAGTAACGGTGGTTGCGAGGGTTGCGTGCTGCCTCGACGAGCTTGTCGACCGCCACCTCCGGCGAAGCGATGTCCGGATTGCCGAAGCCGAGGTCGATGACGTCGTCCCCGGCTCGGCGTGCCTGCAGCTTCAACGCGTCGATCTGCGCGAAGACGTACGGAGGCAGCCCGTTGATCCGGCGGAAGTCCATCTCCCCAGGCTACCCACCACCGGCACGGACGGCGGACAGCGCTGCGACGAGCGGGGCGCACGATCCGGGCCACGGGACGACGGCCCAGCTCGCCCCCGCAGACGCGAGCGCTGCGAGGAGCGCCCCCGCCGGGATCGCGAGCAGCGGCTCGCCGAGCGCAACGGCACGGCCGGACGAACGGACGAGCATCGCCGCGCCGAGAAGAGTGCCGGCGGCCATCAGAAGGGGGCTGGCCACGCTCGGGGCGAGCCGGGGCTCGCGGGAAGCGTCCTTCAGAAGCCCGATCACCGTCCGCTTCAGATCCTCGAGCAGGCGGCGGCACGAGGGCACACGCCCGGCCAAGGCCGGGGGTGCGGCATCAAAGAACCGTGCCAAATCCTCGGCGAGTTCGCCGATCGCGACGCCGCGGTCACGGAAGATCTTGCGTCCGACAAAATCCAGACCCTGAATCCCGGTGGTCCCCTCGTAGATCGTGAGGATGCGCGCGTCGCGCAGGTATTGGGCCACGCCCGTTTCCTCAACGTAGCCCATGCCGCCGTGGACCTGGAGCGCCAGGGAGACGATCTCCTGAGCGGTCTCGGTGCACCAGCCCTTCACGATCGGCGTCAGGAGAGCCACGCGTCGTTCGTGGCGGGCTTTATCCTCTCCGTGGGTCCGGTCGGAAAGATCAAGAGAGCGGAAGGCGTCCAGCGCCATGAGGCGCATGGCCTCGACCTGGGACTTCATGAGCCACAGCATGCGGCGCACATCGGGGTGATGCGCAATCGTCACCCGCGTCCCGCCGTCGGTGCCCTGCACGCGCTCGCGCGCGTAGCGGCGGGCCGCCTGGAAGGCCACTTCGGAAATCGCCACCCCCTGTTGCCCCACGGAGAGGCGGGCGCGGTTCATCATGAGGAACATGGCCGCCAGCCCTTGATGGAGATCCCCGACGAGCCACGCGTCGGCGCCTCCCCGATCGCCGTAGCTCATCACGCAGGTCGGGCTCCCGTGGATGCCGAGCTTGTGCTCGATCGAAACGGCCCGGACGTCGTTGAACTCACCGGGCGTTCCGTCGCCGTTCGGGATGCGCCGGGGAACGATGAACAGCGACAGTCCGCGGGTGCCCTCCGGGGCGTTCGGGGTGCGGGCCAGCACCATGTGGACAATGTTCTCGGCCAGATCATGCTCGCCCCAGGTAATGAAGATTTTCTGGCCGCGCAGACGGAAGCGACCGGGGGTCTCCGTGGGTTCGGCCACGGCGCGTGTGGCGCCGAGATCGCTTCCGGCTTGGGGCTCGGTGAGGTTCATCGTGCCCGTCCAGCGACCGCTCACCATGGGCTTGGCGTAGAGCGCACGCTGCTCGGGGGTGCCGAAGCGGAGAAGCAACTCGACCGCACCCTGGGTCAAAAGCGGGCACAGGGAGAAGGACATATTGGCCGACTGCCACATCTCCTGAAGTACGGCGCCCAACACTTCGGGCAGCCCCATCCCGTCGTATTCACTGGGGAACGTCAGCCCGTTCCAGCCCCCCGCCACGAAGTCGGCGTAGACGCCCCGGTAAGAACTCGGCGCGACCACGCCCGAGGGCGTCAGGCGCGCGCCCTCCCGATCGCCCTCACGGTTGGTGGGCACCAGCCGCTCCTCGACAAACCGGGCTCCTTCCTCAAGGATGGTCGCGACCGTCTCGGCGTCGACCGTGCTCCCGGGCGAGGCGGCCAGAAGTCCCCCGAGGTCAAGCACATCGTCAAGAAGGAAGCGGTATTCGGCGAGCGGGGCCTGATAAGACATGGATCAATCCATTCACGGAACAGCGTCCCCACAATTCTACGCGATCGCTCCATCGCGCTCGGTTCCGCGCCGCGCGCGATCCACGGGCGTCGCGTCGGGAGCCGACCGCTCCGGTCCCCGCAGATGGGCGTCGAGGGCGCGTCCCGTGGCCGTCCGGCGTTGACGGATCCGCTGCGGCGGGCCGGCTCCGACCACGCGCCCGCCCGCGGGCCCGCCCCCGGGTCCGAGATCGATGATCCAGTCGGCGGCCACCATGACGTCCAGATTGTGTTCGATGACGAGGACGGAGTGGCCCGCCTCGACGAGCCGATCGAGCGTGACCAGAAGCCGGGTCACGTCTTCCTGGTGCAACCCCACCGTTGGCTCGTCGAGGACGTAGAGTGTCGGAGGGGAGCGTCGCGCCTCCGTGCGTGCGAGCTCGCTCACCAATTTCAGCCGCTGCGCTTCTCCGCCCGAAAGCGTCGGCGAAGGTTGCCCGAGGGTGAGGTAACCCAAACCCACGTCCTCAAGCAGGGTCAAGGCCCGGTCGATCCGGGGATGGGACGCAAACAGCGGGCGGGCTTCCGCCACCGTGAGCGCGAGGAGATCGGCGACCGAACGGCCTTGCCAACGGACAGCCTCGACCGATTCGGCAAAGCGCCGCCCCCCGCAAACCTCGCACGGAACATGGACGTCCGGGAGAAACTGCATCTCGAGATGCACCACGCCTTGTCCTTCGCAGTGGGGGCAGGCCCCCGCCTTGGTGTTGTAGGAAAACCGCGCCACCCCGTAGCCCAAGGCCCGGGCGTCGACCGTGCGGGCGTAGAGGGCCCGGATGTCGTTCCACAAACCCACGTAGGTGGCCGGACAGGATCGTGGATTCTTTCCGATCGGGCTCTGGTCGATTTCCAGAACGCGCGCCATCGCGTCGGCCCCCGCGCAGCGACGCCAGAGCGGAGACGGGGCCGCGCGCCGACGCGTGCGCCGCCCCCGGGCCTCCAGTTCCGAGGTCACGGCACGCAGGAGAACGGTGCGGACGAGCGTGGATTTGCCGCTTCCCGAGACGCCGGTCACGACCACGAAGCGACCCAAGGGGACGGTCACGTCCAGGCCGTCGAGGTTGCGGCAAACAATCCCTTCGAGGAGAAGCGCCGGGTCGCTCCGCGCACGGAACGGCCGACGGGGCCGGGCGGGCAGCGTGGGCCGCCGGGCGAGAGCCCGCCCGGTGGCGGTAGGCGCCGCGGCGATCTCCCGCCACGTCCCCTCGGCGACGACGCGCCCCCCGTCGCGTCCGGCGCCCGGACCGAGATCGATGATGCGGTCACTGGCGCGCATCGTGTCGTCGTCGTGCTCGACCACGAGAACCGTGTTGCCGGCATCGCGCAGTCCGTGAAGCGCGCGGATCAGCCGCTGCTGATCGACGGGGTGAAGGCCGATGGACGGCTCGTCGAGCACATAACAGACCCCGTGCAGGCTGGTTCCCAGCTGGGCCGCAAGCCGCAGACGCTGGGCCTCCCCTCCCGAAAGCGTGGGCGCCGCCCGGTCGAGCGTCAGGTACCCCAGCCCCACGTCGGCGAGAAACCCGAGGCGGAGGACAACCTCGCGCCGGAGATCTTCGCCGATCGCGCGTTCGCGGCCCTTGAGCTCGAGCGCCTCCAGAAAACGGCGCGCTTCATCGACCGTGCAGGCCACAAGCGTGCCGATATCCCGGTCCCCGAGGCGCACGGCCAGCGCTTCGGGACGAAGACGCCGGCCGCGACAGGCGGGGCACGGCTCGGACGCGGGCTCTTCCTCCTCGGAATCGGTCGCCGCGGCGAGGCCCGTTCCCCCGCAGTCCGGGCACCAACCCAACGGTGAACTGAACGAAAAAAGATAAGGGTCCGGTTCCGGGAACCCCCGACCGCAGCCGGGGCAGCTCCGTTCGAGCGAAAACACTCTCTCGCGGCCCCCGCCGCGGACGCCCACCGCCCCGTGACCCAAGGCCTGCGCCCGATCGAAGGCCTCGGCCAGCTCCGTCTCGTTCTCCCCGACCGCGAAAGGTCCGAGCACGATTTCGATGGTGTGGGTGCGGTAGCGGCTCAGGGGAACCCAATCCCGGGCGGCGACGTCGACACCGTCCACGCGCAGCCGCCCGTAACCATGACGTTGCGCCCAGGGGCCCAACGTCCGGTAATGCCCCTTGCGGGCACGCACAATCGGAACCAAAAACTCGATCGCGTGGCGGGCGAAGGAACGGTCGATCTCGGCGAGAACCGAAGCCCGGTCCTGGGCGACGATGGCCCGCCCGCACTGAAAACAGAACGGCTGCCCGAGATGCGCGTAGAGGAGACGGAGAAAAGGATGGATCTCGGTCAGCGTCGCGACCGTACTTTTGACGCCTCCACGGCTCGTCCGCTGCTCGATGGCTACGGTGGGCGGGAGCCCCTCGATCGCGTCCACCTCGGCCCGCGGCCGGCGGGGAACGTACTGGCGTACGTAGGCGTTGAGCGTCTCGAGAAAGCGACGTTGCCCTTCGGAAAAAACGACGTCAAAAGCCAGCGTGCTCTTGCCGCTGCCCGACACGCCCGTGAGCACCGTCAACCGCTCGTGAGGAATGCGCACCGAGAGAGCCGCAAGGTTGTGAACCCGGGCCCCCTCGACGGAGATGGCGGGCGGGGACGGCGGGGGGGGGGACGGCGGTTCCAAGGCCGCCGCGCGGCCCCGCGAACGGAGAGCCCGGCCCGTGTGGCTCCGGTCGATTTCGGTCAACCGATCGGGGGTGGTGGCGGCCACGACGGCCCCACCCTCCTCGCCGCCCTCGGGTCCGAGATCGATCACCCAGTCGGCCGCGGCGATCACGTCGAGGTTGTGCTCCACGACAAGAACCGTGTGACCGCGGGCCAGCAACCGGTCAAAGACGCGCATCAGCACGTCCACGTCCGCGGCGTGCAGGCCGGTGGTCGGCTCGTCGAACAGAAAGAGGATGCGCGGGCCGGAGGCGGTGTCCGTGCGGAGAAACGCCGGCGCGACGTACGCCGCAAGCTTGAGCCGTTGGGCTTCCCCGCCCGAGAGGGTGCTGAAAGACTGGCCCAGCCGGAGGTAGCCCAGGCCCACATCCTCGAGGGCGGCCAAGCGGACGGCCACCTCGGGCCGCGCGGCAAACAACGCGCGGGCCTCGGTCACGGTGAGGCCGAGCACGTCGGCGACGGAATAGGAGGAAGCCCCGGCGAGCAGACGAACCTCGAGGATTTCGGGGCGGTAGCGCGAACCCTGGCAGTGCGCGCACGGGAGGACGACGTCGGCCAGATAGGGGAGGTCGACGGTCTCCTGGCCGCTGCCGTCGCAATGCGGGCAGGCGCCGAGCGCGCTGTTGAAGCTGAAATGGCCGGGTGTGTACCCGCGGCTCGCGGCGAGGGGTTGCGCGGCAAAAACCGCCCGCACGTGATCCCAAGCGCCGACGTGACTCGCGGGGATGCTCCGGCTCGACCGCACCGGCGGGGATTGATCGACGACGACGGCCTCGGCCAGGGACGCCCGGCCCCGGACCTCTCCCCAGGTGATTCCCTCTCCGGTCCCGTGCGCGTGCCGGTGGGTCCCCACGGCGGGTGCAAGCACGTCGTGGACGAGCGTGCTCTTGCCGCTGCCCGACACGCCGGTCACGGCCACCAGGTGACCGAGGGGGACGGCCACGTCGATCCCGCGGAGGTTGCGGCCCACGATGTTCGAGAGACGCAGCCACGCGGTGTCCTCCCCCGGGGGGCGCGGGGCTCTCGCCCCCACCCGCAGTCGGCCCAGAAGGTAGTCGGCCGTTTTCGAATTCCGGGCCCGGGAAAGGGCATCGAGAGCGCCCTGAAAGACAATCCTGCCGCCGTGTTCCCCCGCTCCCGGCCCGAGATCCACCAGATGATCCGCCACGGCCAGAAGCCCCGGGTCGTGCTCGACGACGACCACCGTATTGCCCGCGTCCCGGAGGCGACGGAGGACCCCCGCCAGCCGGTCGACGTCGCGCGGGTGGAGGCCCACGGACGGCTCGTCCAGGGCAAAAAGAGTGTGGACGAGACCCGTGCCCAAGGCGGTCGTGAGATTGATGCGCTGAAGTTCTCCTCCCGAAAGAGTGCGCGACGGGCGGTCCAGTGTGAGGTAGCCCAAACCGACCTCGACGAGGTAGGTCAGCCGGTGGCGAACCGCGTCGAGAAGGTGTTGTCCTCCGGCCCGAAGAAAGCCTTCCGGAGCGTCCAGACGGTCGAAGAAAACACGCAGCGAATCAATCGGCAACGAAACGAGTTCGTGAAGATGAAGCCCGGGAAGACGGGCGTAGTCCGCGGACCCGAGGCGGGCGTGGATAGGAGGGTGACGGTGCCGCTCGGGAACGAGATCCGCGACGGGGAGGACCCCGAGACGGAAATCAAGGGCTTCCGGGCGCAGGCGCATGCCCGCGCACGACGGGCACGGAAGATAGGAGCGGTATTGGGCCAGCATGATCCGGACATGGCGCCGATGGCTCCGGGATTCGAGCCAGCGGAAGAAACCCGAGACACCGTACCAAAGCCCCTGATTCCAGGCGTCCTCGCCCTCGCCCTCCCAGACCCAACGACGCTCATCGGCGTCGAGCTCGGCCCACGGGCGATCGACGGGGATCCCCCGACGCCGGGCGGCCCGCAGGAGATCCTTGTGGCACGGACGGTAGGCGTCGGTTTGCCACGGACGGATCGCCCCCTCCCGGAGGCTCCGCGTCGGATCGGAGATGACGCGGTCGGGATCGACACCGCTCACCCGCCCGAAGCCGGTGCAGACGGGACACGCCCCCAAAGGGTGGTTGAACGAGAACAGGTGGGGACGGGCCTCGGCGTGCGCCGTCCCGCAGGCGGCGCAGCCGTAGCGCGACGAGAACGGCACGTGGCGAAGACCGCCCGCCTCCTCCACCGCGACCCGGACCCGCACGCCGTGACGGAAAGCGGCACGCAGCGCCTCCTCCAGACGTTCCCCGGCCGCCTCGTCGAGCACGAGCCGGTCCTGCTCAACCTCAAGCGTGTCCTGAGCGCCTTCGCTCACGCGCACGTAGCCCTGCCGGGAAAGATGCTCGCGCATCTCGGCCAGCGTGAAGTTCTCCGGCCGGGAAACCGTGAAGAGGACGATCGCACGGCGCCCCCGCAACACGGGGTCGGAACGAAGAAGACGCGCGGCGGACTCCGGATCGTCGCGCCGGATCGGCCCGCCGCACGTCGGGCAGAACCCGCACGCGAGATGCGCGTAGAGCACCCGCAGGTGATCGAGGACCTCCGTCATCGTCCCCACCGTCGAACGCGTGTTGTGCATGGGGTTGTACTGGCGGATCGCCACCCCCGGAGGCACCCCCGTGAGGGAGCGCACAGCGGGTTTCGGCATCCGGTCCAGGAATTGCCGGACGTAGGTCGAGAAGGTCTCGACGTAACGCCTCTGGGCCTCGGCGTAAAGCGTGTCGAAGACCAGGGAGGACTTGCCCGAACCCGACACCCCCGAGACGACGATCAGTCGCCCGAGCGGGAGATCAAGATCAAGATCCTTGAGGTTGTGCTGGTGGACGCCGCGCAGGCGGATGACGGAATCGCTCATGCCGACGGATTCTAATCGACCGGCCGAAGGCCGCGGGGCTCAAACGGAGGACGCCGGCGTACGGCCGGCGTCCCCTCCCCCTCCCACGAACGAACGTCGTGGGAGGGGGGGCAAACCGGCGGTCACATCTTGGTCGCCGGGGGGAGCTTGGGCGCTTGGTGCAGGCGAAGCGGTTTCCCAAGAGGAAGGACCCCGAGCTTCTGTCCGTACGCCAAGCTGTCGTAACGCCGTACGGCGGCACGAATGGGCCCGTTGAGGCGTTCCAGAAGCGCCGCCACACGGCGGCGGTCGTGCGCCACCAAAGCGAGCTCCTGGGCCCGTGGCCGGTGGACGCCTCCGAACGCGGTCATCCCGTAAAGCACCGTGACGTGGGTGTGCATGCGGGTGTAGTGCCTCAGGAAA
>JAKAQQ010000022.1 GCA_021819635.1 Pseudomonadota bacterium | reverse complement strand
CGGGATCCTCGATCTCGTCTTCGCCGCAACGCTTCTTCTCCGTTCGCGCATCTTCTGGCTCTTCGCGGTCGTGGATCTCCTCGGGCAGCTCGTCGTCCTGGCCGTTGTCCGTCACGCGCTCCCCCGGCCGCTCGAGGAGGGCGCGGCCCTGCTCCTCGTTCTTCTCGTCCTTGCGTCGCCGCATTTCCGCCGCTCCTCGCTCGCGAGCGGCACCGTCTACGCCTTCACGAGCGTGGTCTTTCTCCTGGCCTACGCCTCCTTCGGAAGCCTTGCCCTCGGCCGCCAGTTCCATCCTGCGATCCGCAGTCTCGTGACCGCCCTCTATTTCTCGGTGGTGACACTCTCGACGGTCGGCTACGGCGACATCGTGCCGGCGACGGCCGAGGCGCGCCTCTTCGTCGTCTCGATCGTTGTCCTCGGCGTCGTCCTTTTCACGACCGCCTTCAGCGCCATCATCCTCCCGATCTTCCAGAACCGCGTCGAGAAATTCCTCATGCCCTCCGATCTCGTCAAGCCGTACCACGACCACTTCGTGCTGTCCGGCAATTCCTCGTTGGCCCGCAACGCCTTCCGCGAACTCGCCGCCCGTCGTCAGGCGACCGTCTTCGTGGTCCCCGAGCCCTTCACGATCCCCGGCCACGACAAGCTCGAGATCGTCCTCGGGGATCCGACGGACGTCGAGGTCCTCCGCAAGGCCCGGGTCGAGAACGCGCGGGCGGTGCTGGCCCTGGGGGAAGACGATTCCGAGAATGCCTTCATTGTCCTCGCCGTCCGCGAACTCACCGACCGCGTGAAGACGATCGCGGCCGTCAACAACGCCCGCAACATGGCCCGCATCCGCCGGGTGCATCCCGACGTCGTCGTTGCCCCCCAGGTGCTCGGCGGGCAGGTCCTTGCCATGCACCTGACCGGCGAGAGCCTCGAAAACCAGTCCCTCCTCTCCGGTCTCCTGCAGCTTGACGAAGGGGGTGGAAAGACCTAGACTGGCCCTGTTCTGGAATCGCTCCAGGGTTGGCCGGGATCTTCCGCCCTCGCCCGCGGTCCTATCAAGAAGGACCTTGTGCCTTGGATGCTGGAGGATTTCGCCATGACATCGCTTCGTTCCCGGTTCCCGCGCGCGCGTTGGGCCCTGCTCGTGGGTCTCGTGATCCCCGTTCTCGCTGGGGCCTCGGGGCTGGCCCTCGTGAGCCCCTCGCAGCCCCACGCCGTCATTTCGGTGGCCCAGCCGGCCCGTGTGCGGACCTACGCGCTGCGCATGGTCACGCTCGACGGTCAGCTTCTCCCCGACCATCTCCACCGCCTCGCCTACTGGATTCGCCCGGGGCGTCACACGGTGGGTTTCATGGCCTTCATGAACAACGCCTTCGGTCCGGGTTTCTCCGCTTCCAGCGTCGGCGGGAGCGAGAACTGGCCGACCGTGACCATGGATTTCAAAGCCGGCCGCACCTACTACTTCGGGGCCAAGATCGTGCACGGACGGGCGTCCCGCTGGAAGCCCATTGTCGTGCTCGTGCGCAAGAACCACGACTGAGCCGTGATCCTCCCGCCCCCTCCACCCCCTCTTGGGGGGCGGAGGGGGCGGGCCGTGGGCCGGCTACGGGTGGGGGGACGGGCGAGGGGGCCGGCCGGTGTCACGCTTTCCGCAACGCGCTAGAATGACCTTGGGCCTTCCGCATCCCCCGAGGATGCGGCGTCCTGAACGAACCAACAAGAGAGCGGGGTGCCCGGCGTGAAAATCGGTATCGTCATCAGTCCGACCTGCGACGTTCCCTCCAATTTCATTGGAACCGGGCGCCTTGAGATGTTGCCCGTTTCGGTCTACGCCCGCACCAACGTTTTCCTCGACCGTCGCAACGAGGAAGAGACCCTGCGTCTCTACCGGCTCTACCTCCAGAGGCACGAGACGGCCATCGTCACCCAGCCCCTCAAGCCCAGCCAGATGGTCGATCTTTTCCTCGAACAGTGGGTGACCCGCTACGACCGAATTTTCGTGCTCTGCCCCGACTCGCGGCGGAGCAAGATCTTCGCCAACGCCACCGAGGCGTCCTACACGGTGCTTCGCGAGTACAAGAAACTGCGGGCCGAGGCCGGGCTCACCGAGCCGTTCATCCTGCGCATCTTCGACGCGCACATCCTCTTTTCGGGCGAGGCGGTCTTGGCCTTCCAGGCGCTTCGTCTCCGCGACGTGGCGCACGAAAGCTTCGACGGCATCCGCCGCTCGCTCGAGACGGTGCGTGGCCAGATCCGCGCCTACCTCATTCCGGACGATCTCTACTACGTCTACAACATTGCCCGTACCCGTGGGGAGGAGAGCGTGAACTGGTTCACCTACAAGGCCGGGGATCTCCTGGACATCAAGCCGGTCCTCGAGATGGCGGGGGGGGAAACCCGGCCGATCGAGAAAATCCGCGGCTTCGACAAGGCGCTCGACTGGAGTTTCAAGCATCTCGAGGCGTTGCTCCACGAGAACCGCCTGTCCGTCCCGGTGATTGTGTTGAGCTACGGGGGGGAACTCGACCGGATCCGTAACGACCCCCGCTACCAGAAGCTCTTTGCCCTCGGCCAGCAGCAGAAGGTGGCCGTGATTCTTTCGGTGCTGAGCCTCTCGGCCGGTGCCTTTGTCGGCCGCGGAGCCTTCTCGTTCGCCTACGCCGAGAAATGAACAGGGGGGATGGGGCCCCGCCCCTCGCGGGCGACGAGCGCGGGAGGGGGGTGCTCTCTTCCGGCGGCGGAGCCCCGGGGTCCTGCTTCGGCGGTTCGCTTCCCCGCTCTCAGAGGGCGAAGGCGTGGAGGGCCAGTGCTCCCACGCCGGCCGCAAGACAGTAGAGGGCGAAGGGCCGAAGCGCCGTGACCTCCCGGCGATGGAAGTAGTGCATGAGGAACCAGCTGCTCAGCCACGCGCAGACCCCGGCCAGAAGGCCGGCCGCAAAGACGACGGGGAGGAGCGGCCCGATGCCGACGCCGGCGTGGAAGAGTTTGGGCGTCTCGAGGAGGCCGGCGGCGCCGATGATCGGGGCCGAGAGAAGGAACGAGAAGCGGGCCGCGGCCTCGTAGTCGAGCCCGCGGCCGAGCCCCGTGACCAAGGTGGCTCCCGAGCGCGAGATGCCCGGGATGAGGGCCGTGGCCTGCGCCAGACCGATGACGAGGGCGCTCTTCCAGGGCATGTCGTCCAGCCGATGCCGCGCTTCCCGCTTCTTGAGCCGGTCGCCCACGAGGAGGGCCACGCCGTTCACGATCAGGAAAATCGCCGCGACCGTGAAGCCCGCAAAGAGGCTGCGTACAAAATGGACAAGGAGAAGCCCGAGGAGACCCGCCGGAATGGTCCCGAGGACGAGAAGCCAGAAAAGCCGCGTCTCGGGTTCGGTCGGCCGCCCGTGCGTGCGCAGAAGGCTTCGCAGGATGCCCAGCCAGTCCCTCCAGAAATAGAGGAGCAGGGCGGTCGCCGTCCCGAGATGGAGGACGACCAGGAAGGGCAGGAACCAGGGGGCCGCACGGTCGAGCCGGAGGTGAAGGAGCGCGGGGACGAGGACGCTGTGGCCGAGGCTCGAGACCGGGAAGAGCTCGGTGAAGCCCTGCAGCACCGCCATGAAGAGCAGCACCCAGGCGGGGGTTGCCCGCATCACGACTCCGCCCCGAAGTCGATGCCCTGAGCGAGCGGGAGGGCGTCGCTCCAGTTGACGGTGTTCGTCTGGCGCCGCATGTAGCTTTTCCAGGCGTCGGACCCGGCTTCGCGGCCCCCGCCCGTGTCCTTTTCGCCGCCGAAGGCGCCCCCGATCTCCGCCCCCGAGGTCCCGATATTGACGTTGGCGATCCCGCAGTCGCTTCCCGCGGTAGAGAGAAACCGCTCGGCCTTGCGGAGGTCACGGGTGAAGATCGCCGAGGAGAGGCCCTGGGGGACGTCGTTGTGAAGACGCAGGGCTTCCTCGAGATCGTCGTAGGGCAGGACGTAGAGGATGGGGGCGAAGGTCTCCTCGCAGAGAAGCGGCCAGCCGGGCTTCGCCAGAACGAGGGTCGGGGTGACGAAATGCCCCGGGCCGTCGGGAACCGACCCGCCGTGGAGAATCGTGCCTCCGAGACGGCGGATCTCGGCGACGGCCGCCCGGTAACGCTCGACCGCCGCGCTGTCGATGAGCGGTCCCATGAGGACGCCGGGCTCGCGGGGGTTGCCGATCCGGACCTGCGCGTAGGCGCGGGTGAGACGCTCGAGGACAGGGTCGAGAATCCGGCGGTCGACGAAGAGACGGCGGGTGGTTGTGCAGCGTTGCCCGGCGGTGCCGACCGCCCCGAAGAGGACGGCACGGGTGACGAGTTCGAGGTCCGCGTCGGCCTCGACGATGATGGCGTTGTTCCCCCCGAGTTCGAGGAGCGTGTGGCCGAGGCGCCGCGCGACCCGTTCGGCCACCCGGCGGCCGACCGCCGTCGAGCCGGTGAAGGAGAGTAGATCGACGCCACGGTCGTCGCACAGGCGCTCGGCGAGCGCGTGACCGCTCTCCCCGAGGAGGCCAAAGGCCGGGGGGAGCCCCGCCTCGGCGACGGTGCGGGCAACCAGGGCCTGGACCGCCACCGCGCAGAGGAGACCCTTGGGCGAGGGCTTCCAGACGACGCTGTCGCCCGCGACGGCTGCGAGGAACGCGTTCCAGGACCAGACGGCCACGGGAAAGTTGAAGGCGGTGACGACGGCCACCACCCCCCGCGGGTGCCACTGCTCGAACATGCGGTGACCGGGACGTTCGGAGGGCATCGTCCGGCCGTAGAGCATCCGCGACTGACCGAGGGCGAAGTCGGCCATGTCGATCATTTCTTGGACCTCACCGAGGGCCTCGGCGGTGATCTTGCCGACCTCGAGGCTCACGAGGGTGGCGAGGTCCGCCTTGTGGGCCCGGAGGTTCTCGCCGATCCGACGCACGAGCTCGCCGCGCCGCGGGGCCGGCACCTCGCGCCAGGCGGCAAAAGCGGCCCGGGATTCGTCGAGGACGCGCGCGTAGTCGTCGGCGGTGCTCGTCGCGATCCGCACGAGTTCCTCGCCCGTGCTCGGGTTGCGGACGCTGTGCTCGGGTGCCCCCGGGGATCGGATCCAGCCGGAGGTTGGGGCGTAGGTGGTGCTCAGCGGTTCGTGGAGGCCGAGGCGTTCGACAACGGTACGGACATCGGGATGCACGGAAGGGTTCTCCGGAAAGGGCGGGGGGCTCAGGACGTGGCGACTTCCTGCGCCGCCGCCGTCTCGAAGGTCCACGCGCGGGCGTCGGGGCGGTAGCGCCGCCCGAAGCGGTTGGCAAGGAACGTCTCGAGATCGATGTCTTCCTGACGGACGAACCCATGATAGCGGCCGGGATGGGAGAGCACGAGATCAAGCACCGTGGTGACGCCCGCGGCGGTGGTGATCTGGATCGCCGCCCAGCGGCGGCCGGCGATCTCGTCGGGGTAGACGGCCTGCACGTACGTGTCCTCGTAAAACCCGCCTTGGCGCGTGCCCCGCACGCCGGCGTAGACGAGCACCACGTCCTGCTCGGTCCGCGGGACGGCGTTTTCGAGAATCCGCTTCAAGGTCGGGCGGTCGTCGTTCAGCCGGAGGTCGTTCATGAGGAAGCGGACGAGCGTGCAGTGGCCGGGGTAACGGATCGTCTTGTAGGTGAGGTGGCGGATGCGTCCCTGGTAGGTATCGGCGAGAGAGCCGAGCCCCCCCGAGGTGTTGAAGGCTTCGTAGCGGCGCCCGCGGAGTTCGATGCTCTCGAGCCCCTCGAGCGGCTGGAGGGACTGGAGGCGGCCGTCGATGATCCCCTCGCAGAGATTGCCGTACTCGTTGATCACCCCGTCCGACGACCAGGTGAGCGCGTACTTGAGCTCGTTGCTCGGGTACTGGGGCAGGGCCCCCACACGGAGCTTGGCCTCGTCGAGGGTCTCAAACCGGCGCATGAGGTGGTTGGCCGCGATGCTGATGAAGCCGGGGGCGAGTCCGCACTGGGGCACGAACGCCTGGGCTTGGCCGGCCTCCGTGGCGAGGCGGCGGACGGCGCGGGTCACCTCGACGTCCTCGGTCAGATCGAAATAGTGGAGGCCCGTCTCGCGGGCGGCCGTCGCCACCTCCACGTTGAGGTAGTAGGGGAGGCAGGAGACGGCCGCCTCGAGGCGCCGCTCGCGGAAGAGGCGGGCCGTGGCCGCCCGGTCGCGGGCGTCGAGACCGGCGGTCTCGATCCTCTTCGTGGCCCAGGGGAGAGCCAGCGTCCGGAGCCGGCCTTCGTCGACATCGGCGAGGACGACGTGGTAGTCGCCCGCGTCCACGAGCATGGTGGCGACGAGTTCGCCGATCTTGCCCGAACCGAGGACCGCGACACGTTTTGACATGGGAGAGACTCCGAGGGGAAGGAATTGCGGCCGCCCCGGCGACGTCGGGGTGCGCGGCCCGGGAAAACCGCGGGCCGGCCGCCGAAAGTGTTCGGGGAGCCCCCAATTGTGCCAGCAAATGTCCTCGGCCGTCGCGCGGGCGTTCCGTGGGCCCTCGGGCGACGGGGGACGGGCGGGGGGCGGCGGCGCCTCCGGGCCGTCCGGGCGGCGGGACCTCGGCGCCTGCGCTCCGGCGGAGAGAGGCGGCTAGACTAGCACCTGACGACACACGGCTTCGGGCGTCCGCCCGGGCCGGGGAGGTTCGATTGCATGTCCCTTGCCGCCGATCACCGTGCGAGCGCTCCGCGGGCCGTGGGCCCGGTGCGTGTGGTGGTTGTGGACGACCACAATCTCCTCCGGGCCGGGCTCCGCAAGATCCTGGCTCAGGACCACGGCATCCAGGTCGTGGCGGAGGCGGCGAACGGGGAGGAGGCCCTCGCCCTCCTCGGCCGGGTGTCCGCCGAGGTGGTGCTGCTCGACCTGCACATGCCCGGTCTCGGCGGGATCGAGACGGTGCGGCGCATGCGGCGTCACTGCCCCGGTGTGCGCGTCATCGTCCTCTCGGTCTCCTATCAGGAGCCTTACCTGAGCGCCGTCCTCGAAGCCGGTGCGCACGGATTCCTTAGCAAGGACTGCGCGGTGGACGAGGTCGTGGGCGCGGTCCACGCCGTGCTCGCCGACGAGCTCTATCTGAGCGCCGACATCGCCCGTCTTTACGTGGGCACGAGCGGCCAGCGCCGCGGGGGCGCCGCCTCGCGCCTGAGCCACCGCGAGCTCCAGGTGCTGGAACTCTGGGGTCAGGGGGTGGGGACCCAGGACATCGCCGAACGTCTCCACCTGAGCACGACCACCGTGCGCACCTACCGCCATCGCCTCTGTCACAAGCTCGGGGCCAGCAACTCCGCCGAGCTCCTGCGTGCGGCCGTCCTCTCCGGACTCCTCCCTGGGGAGGCGACGTCCATCCCCGCCGAAGACTGAGAGCCACGGCCGTGGCCGAAGGGACGGCACGGGCCCCGGAGTTCCCCCGGGATCTCGTCTGGCTCCGGCCGCGGACCCCCCGGACGCTCGCCTCCTTTCGCGGGCGTTTCGTGCTCCTCGATTTCTGGACCTTCTGCTGCATCAATTGCCTGCACGTGCTCCCGGAGCTCGCGCGCCTCGAGGAACGCTACGGCGATGTCCTGAGCGTGGTCGGGATCCTGAGCCCGAAATTTCCCGAGGAGGCCGATCCCCGGAAGGGACTCGAGGCCGTCGCCCGCCTCGGGATCCGTCACTTCGTCGCCCTCGACGCCGGCATGGACCTCTGGCGCCGCTACGGGGTGCGGGCTTGGCCGACCCTCGTCGTCGTTGACCCCGAGGGGAGCGTCCGTCACGTGACTTCCGGGGAAGGCCGCGGTCCGGTCCTGGCCCGTCTTCTCGACGCCCTCGTCCCCACGAGCCGCTTGCTCGTCCGCGGCCCGGCCGGCTACCCGGAGGAACCCACGCCGCCCCCCGGGTTGGCGTATCCGGGCAAGATCTACGTCGACGAGGACGTCCTGGCCGTCGCCGACAGCGGTCATCACCGGCTCCTCGTCCTCGACCGCCGGGCCGGGACCGTGCGGCGTATCGGCCGCGGCGTGGCCGGGGCGGAGGATGGCCCTCCGGGCCGGGCGTCCTTCCGTGATCCCCAGGGGCTTGTGCGGGTGGGCGGCACGCTCTACCTCGCCGACCGCGGGAACCACCTCCTCCGGGCCGTCGATCTCGCGGACGGAGGCGTGCGCACTCTGGCCGGAACCGGCGAGCGGGGCTACGAACCCGACTTCCGCCCCGGGTGCCCCCCGCGCCCGGCCCGCTCGACCGCGCTTGCTTCGCCTTGGGACCTCGTTCACCTCAACGGCGAGATCTGCATGGCGATGGCCGGAGCCCACCAGATTTGGAGCTACGATCCCCGGCGCGAGCTCCTCACCTGCCGCGCCGGGAGCGGACGGGAGGATATCGCCGACGGGGCCGCGGCCGAGGCCGCTCTCGCCCAGCCCTCCGGACTTGCGACCGACGGGCGGAG
>JAKAQQ010000021.1 GCA_021819635.1 Pseudomonadota bacterium | reverse complement strand
TCCGATCTTCCGTCTTCCGCCCCCGCACGGAATTCTGTAGAGCCGAAGGGCAGGGCCCACCCACGCGAGCCGCGCCCGGCCGGCACGCTCGACGAGTCCCCCGAATCCACGTCGGACACGTCCAAGGAAGTCCGGCGCCATGCCGTGGCCAACGTCCCGACCGGCGCGGCGACGTTGCTCGACCTGGCGGTGGAGGAGCGCGGAGCGGGCCGCGCCGGGATGCCCCCGAGACACTCGCCACGATCAACCGCGAGGGTGGAACAGGCCGACACACGGGAGCCCGTGCTCGAGGAGCAGAGGAGCGCGGATGGTTGCCCGGACCCAACACGCGAATTCCCGGGCGCTCAAAACCGCCTCTGGCTCGCTCGCCCAGAGCGGGGGGACTACAATTGGTCGCGCCCCATCCGACGAGCGATCCGTGCCCCATCATCCCTTCTCTCCGAACCCGCCCCCGGGAGCGGCGCTCCCCCCAAGCCCGCCCTCGCTCGTCACCGAACGGGACCGTCTTCCGCCCACCATCGCCGTCGCTCCGGGCGACGGCATCGGCCCCGAGATCACCGCGGCGGTGCTCCGCATCCTGAGCGCCGCCTGCCCCGACCTCCGCCACGAACAGGTGATCCTTGGCGAGAGCGCCTACCGCCGCGGCGTGAACTCCGGCATCTCGCCCGAGGCCTGGGCGACGATCCGCCGTCACCGCGTGCTCCTCAAGGCCCCGGTGACAACCCCGCAGGGCGGGGGCTTCAAGAGCGTGAACGTAACGCTCCGCAAGAGCCTCGGTCTCTTTGCCAACGTGCGCCCCTGCCCGACCTACCACCCCTACGTCCCCACGCTCCATCCGGGCATGGACGTCGTCATCGTGCGCGAGAACGAGGAAGATACCTACGGGGGGATCGAGTACCTCCAGACGGCGGAAGTCGCCCAGTGCCTCAAGCTCATCAGCCGGCCGGGCTCGGAGCGGATCGTGCGCTACGCCTTTGCCTACGCCCGTGCCCACGGGCGGCGCAAGGTGACCTGCCTCACCAAAGACAACATCATGAAGCGCACCGACGGGCTTTTCCACCGGGTCTTCGACGAGGTCCGGCGGGAGTACCCCGACATCGAGGCGGAACACCTCATCGTCGACATCGGGACCGCCCGCCTGGCCACCGTCCCGCAGAACTTCGACGTCGTCGTCACCCTCAACCTCTACGGGGACATCCTCTCCGACGTGGTCGCCCAGATCTCGGGCTCCGTGGGCCTCGCGGGCTCGGCCAACATCGGACCCGAGTGCGCCATGTTCGAGGCGGTCCATGGCTCGGCGCCCGACATCGCCGGCCGCGGCATTGCCAACCCCTCCGGTCTCCTCATGGCGGCCGTGCTTCTCCTCGTCCATATCGGCCGGCCCGAAGAAGCGACGCGGCTCCACAACGCCTGGCTCCGGACGATTGAGGACGGCGTGCACACGGCCGATATCGCCAACGAGCGGACGACCCGCGAGCGGGTGGGCACCGCGGCGTTTGCCGAGGCCGTGGTCGCCCGCCTCGGGACGCGGCCGCAGCACCTCCCCCCCGCCCTCTACGCCGCGCCGGACGCCGAGGCGTTCCGTCTCGCCCTTGCACCACCCACCGCCGCGCACCGGCCGGCGAAGAGCTTCCACGGCGTCGACGTCTTCCTCGACTGGTCCCCCGCGGACGGCCTCCGCGACCCCGAGCGCCTGGCCCGAGACCTCGGGCCCGCGACGCCCGCCCCCTTCCGGCTCGCCATGATCTCGAACCGCGGCACACGGGTCTGGCCCGACGGCTTTCCCGAAACCTTCTGCACCGACCACTGGCGCTGCCGGTTCCTTCTGCCGGAACCGGACGAGGGCGTGGAGAAAGTCGGCGCCCGGGTCTCGACCCTCCTCGCCGCCCTGGGCGCGGCGGGGCTCGAAACGATCAAGACCGAGAACCTCTACGCCTTCGACGGCGTCGCCGCCTACACCGCCGCGGACAAGGGGGAGTAGCAAGCCGACCCCACCGGCCGCGGCCCGGGGGATCTCAGGCCCGCGGGGTCGCGAACCGCCGGGCCAGCGCCTCAGCGACCAGCGGGTGGACGAAGGGGCTGGCGTCGCCCCCGAGGCGCGCCACCTCGCGGACAAGGCTCGAGGACACGAACGAATACGCCTCGTCCGGGGTGAGAAACACGCTCTCGAGATCGGGATTCAGGCGGCGGTTCATGCTCGCGAGCTGAAACTCGAACTCGAAGTCCGAGACGGCCCGAAGGCCCCGAAGCACGAGGGGGATCCCCAGCCGGCGCGCGCAATCGATCGTGAGACCGTGGAAGCCTTCGACCCGCACCCCGGGGAGCCCCGTGAGGACGCGGCGGGCGAGATCAACGCGTTCCTCGAGAGGGAAGAGCGGCGCCTTGAAGGTGTCGGCCGCAACGGCGACCACCACGGTGCCGAAAAGACGGGCGGCGCGGCGGACGAGGTCCTGGTGGCCGTTGGTGATCGGATCGAAAGTCCCGGGGTAGAGGACGCTCAGGCTCATCGGAAAGGCGGAAAGGTGACCGGCAAGCTTCCAGTCTAGCCGAGGCGTCGCGGGTCTTCCGGATCCCCGGATCCGCCGGCCCCCGCGGCGGCCCCGCCCGCTTCACCCTCGCGGAGATAGAGGCGCAGATCCGCCCGCGCGTAACCGACGCGGCGCAGAAGCCGCCAGCCCGCCGCCGATTCCTCGGGCCGGTCCTCACCCTCCGGGGATTCGAGGACCAGGCGCCCTCCGGGCGTGACGATCCCGCCGGAGAGGACGGCGTCGACGAGGGCGCGGCGGAGCGCGCCGTCCTCGAAGGGCGGGTCAAGAAACACCAGATCGAACGGACCGGGGCGGGAGGCGAGATAGCGGCGGGCGTCGCCCGTCACCACCTCGCCCGCGGCGGCGAGTCGCGTCAGGCTTGCCCGGAGCGCGTCCGCGACTTCCGGCGCGCGCTCGACAAAGACCGCGCGCGCCGCCCCGCGCGAGAGAGCCTCGCAGCCGAGCGCCCCCGTTCCGGCGCAGAGGTCGAGGACGCGGGCCCCGGGAAGATGAGGATCGAGCCAGGCGAAGAGCTGCACCCGCATGCGGTCGGTCGTCGGTCGAAGCTTCCCGTCCTGTGGAACAGGAAGAAAACGCCCGCGGTAGAGGCCGGCGATGATCCGGACACGACCCGGAGGACCGGGCCGGACCCGGCGCGGTCGTCGACCCGGGGGATGGGGAGGCGGGGGCACAGTTGCATTCGTTACCCGGGGGGCTTACGCTTATCGTACTGTCCGGAGACGGAGAACTCTCCCCATGCGCACCCACTTGCCCGCCCTGCTTGCGCTCGTCGCCGCCACCCTCGCCCTCGGGGCGTGCAGCGTGAGCAGCTCGAGCCCGCCCCCAGCCCCCAACCCGGCCGCGGGGTTCACCGCCGTTTTCTACCCCCCGGGCGGAATCGGGCCTTTCCCCGACGACCTCTACTTCCTCGGCTCGAAGACGGGACTTCTCAACATCCCCGTGACCGACCCCGGGAACTACTCCGATCCCGACGTCGCCATGAACACCATGATGGGGTTCTCGACGACGGCTCCCATGAACGCCTTCTTCACGGCCCCCGTCAACCCCGCGAGCCTCGCCGGCAACGTGGACGTCTTTCAGGTCACCACCGACCCCCTGGAAGGCTACGCCGTCACCGGCTTCGTCAAACCCCTCGTTGAGGGCACCGATTACACCGCGACGGTGAGCGCCTCCGACCCCGAGGCGATCGACATCACCCCCGTCACCCCGCTCGCCCCCGCGAGCTCGTACCTCATCGTCCTCACCAACGGCATCACGGACGCCTCGGGCGCGCACCTCGCCCCCGCGAGCGCGTTCCAGAGCATCGTCACCGCGGTCGGCGGCGGCACCCCGCCGAGCAACCCCGTCCTTGCCGCGATCACCCCGATCGTGGGCTCCGAACTCAAGGTGGCCCAAGCCGCCGGGATCCCCACCGCCAACATCGCGCTCGCCTGGACGGTCTCGACCCAGTCGATCACCCCCGTCCTCGAGGCCGCCGCCAAGGAGGCCAAGCCGACCCAGATCACCGGTCTCACCTTCATGGGAACGACCGCGGACTACCTCCCGGGATCGCCGGGTCTGGCCGCGATCTATCAGGGGCTTCTCACGATCCCCTACTACCTGGGCGTCCCCACCGCCCAGAATCCCGCCCCCCCCCTCACCCAGTTCTGGCACGGGGCCGGCGGAAGCTTCCTCACCCGCCTCAATCCGACCCCCGTCGCCACCACCACCCTTGAGATCCCGATCCTCATCACGGTTCCCGACACGACGGACACTTCGTGCGTCATGGGGCCGGGCGGCTGGCCCGTCGTGATCTTCGAGCACGGCATCGGACAGAGCCGGCTCGACGATCTTGCCATCGCCGACTCCGCGGCCGAGATCTGCTCGGCCACGGCGGCCATCGATCTCCCGCTCAACGGCGTGACCGCCACCTCGAACCCTTTCTACATGGGCGCGTACGAGCGGACCTTCAACCTCCCGCCGGGACTCGGCACCCCGAACGTGGGAACGGGGATCGCACCCAGCGGGACGTACTTCATCAATCTCCAGAACCTCCTCGTCTCGCGCGACAACCTGCGCGAGGGAGCGGTGGACCTCGTGACCCTGGCCGAGACCCTCCCCAGTCTCGCCCTTCCGACCTCCCCCGCCGCCCCGGCCTCTTCTCTGATGGGAGTGGTCGGCTTCGCGGGCCACTCGCTCGGCGGCATCGTGGGGACGGTCTTCACCGCGCTTGACACCACGCCCGCACCGAACGGCGTTCCCTTCCCCTCCGTGCTCGCCATGCCGGGCGGAAAGATCCCTTACCTCCTCCAGGATTCCGCGACCTTCCAGCCGATCATCGAGCAGGGACTCGAGTCGGCGGGACTGGATCCCGGCACGGAGCTCTACGCGAACTTCCTCCGCAACGCCCAGACGGTCACCGACTCGGGAGATCCGGCGAACTGGGCGGCCCAGGCCGCGGCCGAGCACCCCATCTTGATGTTCGAGATCGTGGGCGACCCACAGACGGGGGCCCTCCCCGATCAGGTCGTCCCCAACTCGGCGACGGACCTCCTCGCCACCATCATGGGGCTCACCCAGTACGGGACGACGACAAGCAGCAGCACGCCGCTTCACGGCATCGTGCGTTTCCTCACCGGGACGCACGGATCGTTCGTTGACCCGAGTCCTTCCCTAGCCGCGTACGAGGACATGCAGGTTGCCATGGACTCCTTCGTTGGAACCGGCGGTCACACGATCGAGATCCAGAACCCGTCGATCGTCCAGCAACCGTAGGACCGGCGTCGAGGGGGGGCTGAAACTCGTGACGGGAGGAAACCGTCCTGGGACAGTCCCCCCTTCCCCCAAGGCACCCCGGGGGAAGGTGACGGGGCCACGGTCCGCGGGCTCCGGGAAACGTTTCTCGGGCACCCGCGGTCGATGAACGCCCCCCTCCTCGTGCCGCCCAAGACGGAAGCGCCGGCTTCACGCCCGACGCCCGCCGTCCTCGCCGAGCACGTCTCGCTCCGCTACCCCACGGGCCAAGAGGCGCTCCGCGATCTCAACCTCCGCGTCGAAGGCGGGGAGATGACCTTCATCACCGGCCCCTCGGGAGCGGGAAAGAGCAGCCTCCTTCGCCTCCTGGTCGGCCTCGAACGGCCGACCCGCGGCCGTCTCCTGGTCGAGGGGCGTCTTCTTGGACCGTGGCCAAGCGACGTCCTGGCCCACCACCGCCAGAGGATCGGGATCGTCTTCCAGGACCACCGTCTCCTCGCGGACCGCACGGTCTTCGACAACGTCGCCCTCCCGCTCGTGATCCAGGGCTACGCCCACCGCGAGATCGGCCGCCGCGTGCGCGCCGCCCTCGACCAGGTGGGGCTCCTCGGCAAGGAAACGGCCCGCCCGCTCGCCCTCTCGGGCGGCGAGCAACAGCGGGTCGGAATCGCCCGGGCCATCGTCACGCGCCCTCCGATTCTCCTCGCCGACGAGCCGACGGGCAATCTCGACCCGGGACTCGCCCTCGAGATCATGCAGCTCTTCGCCCGCCTGAACGAACTCAGCACAACCGTCCTCGTTGCCACCCACGCCCTCGACATCGTCCGCCGCTTCCGCACCCGCGTGCTCCGCCTCGAGGAGGGCCGTCTCGTGGACGACGGCATCCCGTGAGCCGCCGCCGGCCCCTCCGGCGCAGTGCCCCCGCTCGGGCGGCCGCCCCCACGGTCCCGCACCGTCGCCTCGGCCCCCTGGCCTGGCTCACGCACCACGCGCGCGCCGGGCTTGCGAGCCTCGGGCATCTCTGGAGGGCGCGCGGCGCTTCGCTCGCGACGGTGGCCGTCCTCGCCGTCGCGATCGCGTTCCCCTCGAGCCTGGCGCTTTTCGTGCACGACGGGGGAGAACTCGCGGCCCGGTTCCGCGGCCAGGCCCGCATCGACGTCTACCTCCACACGAGCCTGAGCGGCGCACGGGCCCGGGCCCTGGCGCGCCGGATCGTCGCCCAAGGCACCGCCCGGCGGGTGCGGGTGCTCGACCGCCGCGAGAGCCTGGCCGAGTTCGCCCGCTGGTCGGGGCTCGGGGCCCACGCCCGGGACTTTTTCGGACCCCACCCCCTTCCGGCGGTTGTCGTCGTCACCCCGCGCACGACACGGCCCGAGGCGGTTCGCCGTCTCGCCCGCACCTACGCCCGTCTTCCCGGGGTCGGGCAGGTTCACACGGACGCCCGCTGGCTCGCGCATCTCCGGCTCTTCCTCACTCTCGGCAAGCGTGTGGTGCTCACCCTCGCCGTCCTCTTCGCGCTTGCCGCCCTCCTCGTCGTCGGCAACACCATCCGCCTCGACGTCGAGAACGCCCGCGACGAGATCCAGGTGCTCAAGACCGTGGGCGCCACCGACGCCTTCGTTCGGCGCCCGTTCCTCTACCGGGGGGTGTATTACGGGTTGGCCGGCGGCCTCGGGGCCTCCATCCTCGTGTTTCTCATCAACCTCGTCGTCGCGACGCCCTTGGCCCGCCTGGGCACGCTCTACGACACAGGTTTCCGGCTTTACTGGCCGGGCCTTCGGTTTGTTCTCGCGCTCCTCCTCGCCGGAGGCGCCTTGGGCTGGCTCGGAGCCGCCCGGGCGGTCCGGGGAGAACTCCGCCGTCTCGAGGCCCTCATCTAAACGGGCATCATGCGCAAGAACATCCGGGGGCGGAGGCCCCCCGGCACCCGGCGCGATCCCCGCACGTGAAGGAGCAGAACTTGACGGGTGCAACCTGCCCCGTATACCCTGAAGCCTCGGAGTCCGACCCTTCCGGAGATGCCGTGGTGGCGCATGATCCTCTGACCTTCTACACGAATCCGATGTCCCGCGGCCGGATCGTCCGATGGATGCTCGAGGAAGTCGGCGCGCCCTACAACACGGTCCTCCTCGAGTACGGCACGACCATGAAAGCCCCGGCCTACCTCGCCGTGAACCCGATGGGCAAGGTCCCGGCCATCGTGCACGACGGGGTGATCGTGACCGAGACCGCCGCCATTTGCGCGTATCTCGCGGATGTCTTCCCCGAGGCCGGGCTGGCCCCTCCCCCGGGTCATGCGGCGCGTGGCGTCTACTACCGCTGGCTTTTTTTCGCGGCCGGGCCCATTGAGGCGGCGACGAGCAACCACGCGCTGGGCTTCGTCGTGCCGGAGGGTCGCGACAAGATGATGGGGTACGGAACCTACGCCCGGGTCATGGACGTGCTCGAGGGCGCCGTCGCGGAGAGCGAGTATCTTCTCGGCGATACCTTTACGGCAGCGGATGTCTATCTGGGCTCCCAGATCGGTTTCGGGCTGCAGTTTGGCCTGATGGAGAAACGCCCGGCGTTCGAGCGCTACTGGTCGCGCATCAGCCACCGGCCCGCCGCCGTGCGGGCGGCACGGTTGGACGATGCGCTCCTGCCCGAGGAACCGCCGGAGGCCTGAAAGGACGGATCGGGCGTGCGGGGGAGACCCGACCGATCGGTGGCCCGGTTTGTGACCAGGATGCCCGGGCTCCGATCGCAACCCTTGCGGCCCCGTTCGTGGTCGCCAACAGGACCCTCGCCCGCGTGACCCGGTGCGATCGGGGTCACGGCCGCCCGGCGTGCAACCCCGCTTCTTCTTGAGATAGCATGTTCCTGTTCCTCCGGATCCCAGCTCGGAACAGCCGTCCACCAACAAAGAAGAGAGACATGCCCCCCGCTCCGAACACCGACCGATCGCCGCTCCGCCGCCGCCTTCTCCGTCGCGGCGCGGGCCTCCTCACCGTCTCCTGCCTGAGCCTCCTCCTTGCCGCCTGCGGGAACCGACCCGCCCAGCCCCGGAAGCCCGCGCGAGGTGCGGCAAACGCGTCCACCTCCCTTCTTTCCCCCACCGTCAAGGCCCAACTCGCCCAGAGCCTGGCCGCGGTCAAGGCCGCGGTGGCGAAGCTGCACAACGCCCGCGGCGCGAGATTCTGGTCCTCCCCCGGGACCTACCGCTGGGTGATCCCGGCCGGGGCCACGGCCCTCGAGATCACAGCCGACGGCGGCTCGGGAGGAGGAGGAAACACCGGGTGGGCGCGCACCACGGGTGACGGCCTCTTTTACACCTGCACGAACGAG
>JAKAQQ010000020.1 GCA_021819635.1 Pseudomonadota bacterium | reverse complement strand
TCCGATCTGGATCCGCTTCCAGTTTTCGCCGAAGGCGCGCCGCGTAGACCCGGACGTAGACACCGAGGTCGGGATCGTCCCGTCCCCACACCCCGTGCAGGATGCGCCGGTTCGTGAGGAGCACGCCCGGGTGGTCGAGGAAAAAGAGGAGAAGAGCGTACTCGCGGTCCGTGAGGCGGACGGGTTCCCCGGCCCGTGTCACAAGACGGCGCTCACGATCAATCACGACCTCCCCAAACGAGGAGAGCCGCCCGGACGGGGAGGGCGTGTGGAGGCGGCGCTCGAGGGCACGGAGCCGGGCAAGAAGTTCCGCCGTCCCGAAGGGCTTGGTGAGGTAATCGTCGGCCCCAAGATCAAGCGCGGCCACCTTGACCGATTCCTGGCTGCGGGCGGAGAGGACAAGCACCGACGGCGGACGCATCGGCGGCAGGAGGGAAGCGAGGAACTCCAGGCCGTCCCCGTCGGGAAGCCCGAGATCAAGGATCAGAATGTCCGGCACACCTGCCGCGCAGGAGCCGGTGGCCGCGGCGACCCCCCCCGCCGTCTCGACCTCGTGTCCGGCCCGGGTGAGGGCCCGGGCCAGGACAGCCCGGAGCGGAGGGTCGTCCTCAACCAGAAGGACGCGCGCCATCGCTCACCGAAGGTAGGGGGGCGTCCGGGGGGGGAGCTTCGCCGGGCAACGGGTGGGGACGCGGGAGAACAAGGGTGAACTCGGCCCCACCCCCCAGGCGGTTCCGGGCGCGCAGCGTGCCCCCGTGCGCCTCGACGATTGCCCGGCTCAACGCAAGACCGATACCGAACCGCCCGTCCCGACGGTCGGAAACACCGGTCATGCCTTTCTCGAAGATCGCCTCCTCTTGCCCGGGCCCAAAGCCCGGGCCGTTATCCCAGACGACGATCTCGCACTCGCCCTCCCCACCCCGGGCCTGGACGGTAATCGGGGTCGCGCTCGGGGTATGGTCGACCACGTTGCGCAGAAGGTTGACGAACACCCGGAGCAGGAGCGTGGGGTCGACGTAGAGGTGAGGGCAATCCTCGGGAATCACGGTGCGCAGAGGATGGTCGCTGAGATCGACCTCGCGCAGGGCCGTCTCGAGAATCTCGTCGACGCTCGTCCACACGCGCCGAAGCTGGGTTCCCCCTCCCTGGAGGCGCTCCATCTCGAGAAGATCCTCGATCATGCGGGTGAGCGCGTGCGCGCGTTCGAGAACGTCCTGACCGTGCTGACAGGCCGGCCCTTCGGGAAGCTCCGAGACGAGCATCTCGGCCCCGGCCACGATCGCCGCGAGGGGGGTCCGAAGGTCGTGCGAGAGGACCGCGAGAATGGAGGCCCGGAGTCGCTCGGCCTGAATCGCCAGAACCGTTTCCTGAGAGGAGGCAACGAGCTGCAGGCGCTCGAAGGTGCTCCCCATGAGCGTCGCGTAAGTGTCGAGTTGCCGGCGTTCCTCCGGTATGCGAAGACGCCTCTGGGAACGGGGCTGAAGCACAAAGACCCCACGCACGCCACCTTTCGCGCGCAGCGGGTGGTAGTAGCAACGGGCCCCGGAGAGCGTGTTGGTGCTCATGCCCGCGGGTTCCCCGCGTTCGAGCACCCAGCGCGCGATCTCCATCTCGACCGGGGCGGCTTCGAGATCTTCGTCGCCAAACACACGGACACGCCCGTCCGCCACGGGAAGAATCACGACCGCACGGGCGTCGAACGTGGTCCTGAGCACACGCAGTCCGATCACCGCCACTTGCTCCTCGGTGACCGCCGCGGCGAGGTCGCGGGCCAAGGCGTAAAGTTCGCGGATGCGCCGTTCGCGATGCCCGGCCACACGCGTCTGGTAGCGGGCGCTGGCCGTGAGCTGTCCGACGAGGAGACCCACGCCAAGAAGCACGGCGAACGTGACCACGTCCTGAAGCCCCGCCTCGCCGACGTGGCGGTGGAAAAGGCCGTAAAAAAAATCAAGGGCGATCACGTTGGCGACGGCGGCCAGCATGGCCGGGCCGCGTCCGTAGCGCCAGGCGACGGCGACCACGGCAAAGAAGTAGAGCATGGTGATGTTCGAGAACGTCAGGCCCTTCACACGGAACCAAGCGAAGAGCGCCACGGCCCCGCCCGCCAGCACGGTGGCAATCAGGGAGGCAAGAAGGGCCACGCCGTACCCTTTCCAGATCCCCTTGCGGGACCAGCGATGCCAGCCGCTCGGTTCCTCGCGCGCCGACCGTTCCACGGCCGGGGTCTCGGGACGCACGCCGGCCAGAAGCACGATGTCGAGATCGGGAGCCCGGCGCGCGACGCGGCGGACGAAGGGCCGGTGGGGGATCAGGCGGCGCCAGCCGCGCCCCGATCCGCGCCCGATCACCACCCGGTTGAGATCGTACCGTCGGGCGTGAGCGACGATCTCGGGGACGGGGTCCGCTCCGGAAAGGACCGCGGTCCGTGCCCCAAGATCGCGGGCGTGACGCAGAGTCTCAAGAATGACGCTGCGTTCCTGGGTCGGCAGACGCTGGAGCGTCGGCGTCTCGACGTAAACGGCGTGCCAGCGGGCGTGCAACGCGTCGGCGAGACGGGACGCGGCCCGCACGAGCGACGCACGGTCGCGCGGCCCAAGACACAGAAGAAGCGACTCCGAAGCGCCCTTGCCCGTCCCTCCCGAGCGGATGGTCGTCCGGTAGTTGAGCATCTGGGTATCGACCCGTTCGGCCGTAACCCGAAGCGCCAGCTGCCGCAACGCGAGGAGGTTCCCTTTGCGGAAGAAGAACTGCATGGCCCTCTGCGCCTGCCCGGGGACGTAGACCTTGCCTTCGCGCAGACGCTGGAGGAGGTCGTCGGGAGGAAGGTCGACGAGGACCACCTCCGAGGCCTCCTGGAAAAGGGTATCGGGCACGGTTTCGCGCACCGGCGCCTTGACCGTACGCGCGACGATGTCGGCCACGCTCTCGAGGTGCTGGACGTTGAGCGTGGTGTAGACGTCGACGCCCGCGGTCAGGAGATCCTCGACGTCCTGCCAGCGCTTTTCGTGCACGCCTCCGGGCAGGTTTGTATGGGCAAGCTCGTCGACAAGGAGAACCGCCGGATGGCGCTCGAGCGCGGCCTTGAGGTCGAATTCCTGATAGGTCCGGCCGCGGTACTCGACGTTGCTCGGAGGAATGCGCGGAAGGCCCTGGAGAAGACGCATGGTTTCCTCGCGACCGTGCGTTTCCACGATCCCCACGACAACGTCGACCCCTTTGCGCCGCAGCTGCTGAGCCTCGGAGAGCATCGTGTAGGTCTTGCCGACCCCGGGGCAGGCCCCGAAGAAGACGCGCAGCTTGCCCCGGCGGGCGCCCCCGCCCTCCTCGGCCGCGGCTTCCTCCAGAAGCGCGTCGGGGTTCGGCCGTTCGTCGTCACGGCGGCTTTCGTCAGACACGTTTTCCTCCCTGCCCGCGGTCCGGAGGACAGCTCCGAAAGGACTTGGACGGTCGGAGAGCCGCGGGGAGCGTTCTGCATGATGCCACCAGCAGCCCGGCGCCGCAACCCGAGACGACGTTTACGCCGCGTTTACGGAGGGCGTCCTAGAATGTCGTCTCGGAATCCGTCCTTGGAGGCCTTCAACGTGATGGACGTCTATTACCTGGTGCTCACGGCAGGTTTCTTTGCCCTGAGCCTTCTCACCCTCCCGGGCCTCGACGCCCTCGGGCGCCCGACATGAACGGCTGGCTTGTCGCCGGCGGGATCCTCGGTCTCGCTCTCTTCGTGTACCTCGTCGTCTTCCTCCTGGCCGGGGAGCGTTTCCTGTGAACAACGCCGTGTTCCTCACGCTGGCGGTCCTCGCCGCCACGTTTCTTCTCGCCCTCCCCTTGGGCCGTTACGCCGCGCGCGTCTTTGCGGGAGAACGCGTCTGGACCAGCCCGCTCCTCGCCCCCCTTGAGCGGGCCCTCTACCGTCTCGCCGGCATCAACACCGCGGCCGAGATGAACTGGAAGGAGTACGCCGTCGCCCTCCTCCTCTTCAATTTCGTCGGATTTCTTGCCCTCTACGCCATCCTGCGCTTTCAACCCCTCCTGCCCCTCGATCCCCTGGGGCTCGGCGCGGTCGCGCCCGGCTCCGCCTTCAACACCGCGGTGAGTTTCGTCACCAACACCAACTGGCAGGACTACGCCGGGGAAACCACCCTGGGACCGCTCGCCCAGATGCTCGGGCTCACGGTCCAGAATTTCCTCTCGGCCGCAACCGGAGTGACCCTGCTTCTCCCCCTCATCCGTGGCCTTGTCCGGCACGAAACCGACCGCCTCGGCAACTACTGGGTGGACCTCACCCGCACCGTCCTCTACCTCCTTTTGCCCCTCTCCCTCCTCGTCGCGCTCCTCCTGGTCGTCCAAGGCGTTCCGGATACGCTCACCGCCCTCGTCCGTGCACACCTCGTTTTTCCCTTCCATGAAGGCGCGCGCCTGATCCGGCACCAAGCGATTGCCCTCGGCCCGGTGGCCTCCCAGGAATCCATCAAACTCCTCGGCAACAACGGGGGCGGATTCTTCAACGTCAACAGCGCCCATCCCTTCGAGAACCCGACCGCACTCACGAACGGCCTCGAAACCCTGCTCATGCTGCTTCTTCCGGCGAGTCTCCTCGTGGCCTTCGCGCGCCTGGCCCGAGCCCCCGGCACCGCCGTGGCTCTCGTCGTCACCACTCTCCTTTTCTTCGTGCCCCTCGCTCTTCTCAGCGCCCACGAGGAACTCACCCCGAACCCCCGGATCGCGGCCCTCCACGTGGCCCAACGGCCTTCCCCACGGCTTGCGGGCGGCGGAAATCTCGTCGGCGCCGACGACCGGGTCGGAGCGGTGGCATGCGCGCTCTTCGCGACCGCCGCCACGGCCACCTCGACCGGGGCGGCGGACTGCTCCTACGACTCGATGATGCCCATCGCCGGAGGCGTCAACCTCTTCCTCATGCAGCTCGGAGAGGTCATCTTTGGGGGAATCGGGACGGGTCTTGCGAGCCTTCTTGCCTTCGCCATCTTCGCCGTCTTTCTCGGGGGACTCATGGTCGGACGGACCCCCGAGTTCCTCGGCAAGAAGATCGAAACGTTTGAAATGAAAATGGTTTCTCTCTCGATCCTCGTCATGCCCCTCGTCGTCCTTGCGGGCACGGCGATCGCGGTCCTGAGCCCGACGGGTCGGGCGGCCATCGGCAACCCGGGCGCCCACGGCTTCAGCGAAATTCTCTACGCCGTCACCAGCCCGGGGAACAACAACGGAAGCGCCTTCGGCGGCCTCGACGCGGCCACCCGCTTCTACAACGTGCTCACCGGCGTCGCCATGCTTGTCGGCCGCTACTGGGTGTATCTCCCGCTTCTCGCGATGGCCGGGGCACTCGCACGCAAGAAGAGCATTCCGGTCGGAGCGGGCACACTGCCCACGCACACGCTCACCTTCGTCTTCCTGCTGAGCGGGGGCATCCTGCTCATCGGAGCCCTCAACTTCATTCCCGCCCTGGTTCTGGGCCCGGTCGCCGACCAGATTGTCCTCTTCGCCCACCACGCCACGCCGTCTCTCGTCCGGGGGATCCAACCGTGAGTCACACCGCTCCCGCCGAACGGGGTTGGTTGCGCTTTGTGCGCCCCACCCTCCTCGACAGCCTCCTCAAGCTCAATCCCCGGAGTCAGATCCGCAATCCCGTCATGTTTGTGGTCTACGTCGGGGCTTGGTTTCTCCTGGCTCTCACCATCCGCGATCTCGTCACGGGACGCACGCCGCTCGCCGGCTTCACCGCCGCGATTGACCTCTGGCTCTGGCTCACCTGTCTTTTCGCCAACTTCGCCGAAGCGGTGGCCGAGCGCCAGGGGCAGGCGCAAGCCGACAGTCTCCGGGCGAGCCGCCAGGAGGTGCGGGCGAAGCGTCTCGCCGCCCCGCGGCACGACGCGAAGCGGGAAGAGATCGCGGGCTACGAGCTTCGGCCGGGGGATCACATCCTCGTCGAAGCCGGCGACGTGATCCCCGCCGACGGCGAAGCGGTCGGCGGGGTGGCGGCCGTGGACGAGAGCGCCATCACGGGCGAGAGCGCACCGGTCATCCGTGAGGCGGGGGGCGACCGGAGCGCCGTCACCGCCGGCACCACGGTTCTCTCGGACTGGCTCGTCGTACGCGTGACGAGCGAACCCGGCGCCACCTTCATCGACCGCATGATCCAGATGGTCGAAAGCGCCTCGCGACGCAAGACCCCCAACGAGATCGCCCTCGGCATCCTGCTCGTCGTCCTCACCTTGGTTTTCCTGGTGGTGACGGCCAGTCTCTACGCCTTTTCGTGGTACGCCGTCCACGTGGCGGCCCACAGCGGCCAAGTCATCGGCCTGACCGTCCTCTTCGCCCTCCTCGTCTGCCTGATTCCGACCACCATCGGCGGCCTCCTGCCCGCCATCGGCATCGCCGGCATCATCCGCCTCATGCGCCACAACGTGGTGGCCACCTCCGGGCGCGCGATCGAGGCCGCCGGCGACGTCGATGTCCTGCTTCTCGACAAGACCGGAACGATCACCTACGGGAATCGCCAGGCCGCGGCCTTTCACCCCGTGAGCCGCACAAGTCTCGAAACGCTCGCGGAGACCGCCGGGCTCGCCTCGCTCGCGGACGACACTCCCGAGGGCAAGAGCATCGTCGCGCTCGCCCACAAGACCGTGCCCTCGCTCGCCACCGCTCTCCCCCAGGACGCGGGCCTGATCCCGTTCACCGCCGAAACCCGCATGAGCGGGGTTGATCTCGGTGAGAAGCATCTGCGCAAAGGCGCTCCCGACGCGATCCGTGCCCACGTCGTGCGCGCCGGCGGCACCTGGCCCGAGGACATCGACACGGTGGTGCACAAGATCGCCACCGCGGGCTGCACCCCGATCGTGGTTGCCTGCGACGCCCGGGTCCTCGGGGTCGTCGAGCTCCGGGACATCGTGAAGAGTGGGATCCGCGAGAGGTTCGCACGCCTGCGCGCCATGGGCATCAAGACGGTCATGGTCACCGGCGACAACCCGCTCACGGCGGCCACGATCGCCGCCGAGGCCGGCGTCGACGACTACCTCGCCGAGGCCAAGCCCGAGACCAAGCTTGCCCGCATCCGTGCCTATCAGAAAGAGGGCTACATGGTGGCCATGACCGGCGACGGCACCAACGACGCCCCGGCGCTTGCCCAAGCCGACGTGGGCCTGTGCATGGCGAGCGGCACCCAGGCGGCGCGCGAGGCCGCCAACATGGTCGACCTCGACTCGAACCCGACGAAACTCCTTGAGATCGTCGAGATCGGCAAGCAGCTCCTCATAACCCGTGGGGCACTCACCACCTTCAGCGTCGCGAACGACGTCGCCAAATATTTCGCCATTCTGCCCGCGGCCTTCGTGGCCGTCTACCCCGGGCTTCGCGTCCTCAACGTCATGGGTCTCAGCAGCCCGGTTCACGCCGTTTTGGCCGCCGTGATTTTTAACGCCCTCGTCATCCCGCTCCTCATCCCCCTGGCCCTGCGCGGCGTCCGTTTCCGGGCGACGTCGGCCACCCGGCTTCTCCGGCGCAATCTCTGGATCTACGGCCTCGGGGGTCTCGTCTTCCCCTTTGCGGGCATCAAGCTCATCGATCTTCTCCTCACGCTTCATTGAGGTGTCCGCCGTGTTCCGCACCCTCTCGACCACGCTTCGCCTCTTCGTGCTTCTGGCCCTCCTCACCGGGCTCGTCTATCCGCTCGTGACCCTTGGGCTCGCCCAACTGCTGTTCCCCCGGCAGAGCCGAGGCTCGCTCCTCGTCCGTCACGGCCGGGTGGTGGGCTCCGCCCTGATCGGGCAGGAGATCCGCGGCCGGAAGTATTTCTGGCCGCGACCGTCGGCAACGACCCCCGTCCCCTACGACGCCGACGCCTCAAACGCCTCAAACACCGCACCCACCAATCCGCGCCTCGTCGCCGACATCCGCCGACGGCTTGCGAGACTCGAGACGGCCGACCCCAACGCGCACGGACCGGTGCCGATCGACCTCGTGACCACGTCCGGAAGCGGACTCGACCCCGACATCAGTCTTGCGGCGGCCGCCTACCAGATTCCGCGCATCGCACGGGCGGGAGGACTCTCGCCCGCAACTCTCAAGAAGCTGGTGCACACCTACACCCGGCGCCCTCCGGTATCGTTCCTCGGCCCGCCCGTTGTCGCCGTTCTTCCCCTGGACCTTGCGCTTCACCATCTTTACGGGCGCAGGAAGAGACTCGGCGTGAATGGACGCACAACCAAGGCCACGCCACGGGGCTGAAACCGCCCCACAACCCGTCCATCGGAGCCACGACGGACGGGATCGGCATCGAGTTGTTGAGGGTCGCCACCTCCCTACACTTCGGCGCATTCTGTTTCCTGATGGGTTTCTGTTTTCCGCGACGCGCCACTTTTTCGATTGATTCGGGGGCGCCGCGCATCGCCCCGGGAGTGGTATCCTCGGACACCCCCTGATCCGGGAGTCGGGCATGTTCGTTGCGGCGTTCCTTGCGCCCACCCTTCTGGATCCCGCGTGGATTTCTCACAGAACACCGCCATGAATCCGCCCGAACGTCCGGTTTCCGGAACATCACGCCCGAGCAGGCGGGGCACGAAGTCGACGTCCTCCGGCCGAGGAACAACCCCACCAAACACCGACTCTCCTCCCCCAAAGAAACGCCCGTCCGGAACAC
>JAKAQQ010000019.1 GCA_021819635.1 Pseudomonadota bacterium | reverse complement strand
TCCCCTGGTTCCCGCCTCCGTTCTCCCTCGGGCGGAAATCCTGGCGCGAAGCACGGTGCTGTACCGCACCCGCGCGGGTGGGCACGTCGGCTTCATCGAAGACGGGGATCACGGCCGACACTGCTGGTGCGAGCGCGTTGTCATCAACGCTCTCGCCCAGCATCTTCCGGTCGGCCGGGATCTTAGAAGCTACGCGGCGCGATGAGAGACAGCGTTGACCGTAAGGCGCAAGAAGCGCCTTACGGTTGCCCGCCGGCTCTCAGAGCCGTGTGCGGCCGTTCAGCCGCGCTTCTGGTCGAGACCGCGCATGCTCAGGCGCACGCGGTTCTGCTTGTCGATCTCAAGAACGCGAACACGGACGGTGTCCCCTTCCTTGAGTTTGTCCGTCACCTTCTCGACACGCTCTTCGCAGATCTGGGAGATGTGGACAAGGCCGTCGCGGCCCGGAAGAAGGGTGACAAACGCGCCAAAATCCATGATCTTGACAACACGCCCTTCGTAAATTTTGCCGACTTCAACGTCTGCGGTAATCATACTGATACGCTCTCTAGCCGCTTCCGCGGAATTGTGGTTGTTCGAGGCAATCTTAATGGTGCCGTCGTCCTCGATATCGATGGTGGCACCCGTTTCTTCCGTGATGGACCGGACAACCGACCCACCGCGTCCGATCACGTCGCGAATTTTCTCCGGATTGATCTTCATGGTGATGAAGCGTGGCGCCCACTCGGACATTTGGGGGCGCGGGGCGGAGAGAACGGCATTCATCCGTTCGAGAATATGAAGGCGGGCTTCGCACGCCTGATGCAGTGCGGCCTGCATGATGGGGCGACCGATGCTGTCGATCTTGAGGTCCATCTGGAGGGCCGTCACCCCGTCCTTGGTTCCCGCCACCTTGAAGTCCATGTCGCCGAGGTGGTCCTCGTCGCCCAGGATGTCGGTGAGGACGGCGAATCGGTTGGCGTCCTTGATGAGCCCCATGGCGATCCCGGCCACCGGAGCGGTGATCGCCACGCCGGAGTCCATGAGAGCCAGGCTCGTACCGCAGACCGTCGCCATCGAGCTCGAGCCGTTGGATTCGGTGATCTCGGAGACCACGCGGATCACGTAGGGGTACTCGCGCATGTCCGGCATGACCGCCTGAAGGGCCCGCCGCGCCAGGCGTCCGTGGCCGATCTCGCGCCGCTTGGGTGAACCAAGCATGCCGGTCTCGCCCACGGCGTAGGGCGGGAAGTTGTAGTGAAGCATAAAGGCTTCGCGCCGCTCGCCCTCGAGGGCGTCGACGATCTGGGCGTCGCGCGTCGTCCCCAAGGTGGCGACGACCATGGCCTGGGTTTCGCCCCGCGTGAAGAGTGCGGAGCCGTGGGCGCGCGGGAGGAACCCGCACTGGATGTCGATCGGGCGGACGTCGCGCGTGCCGCGGCCATCAATGCGCGGTTCACCGGAGAGGATGCGCCCGCGCACGACGTCGCGTTCGAGGGCCCGGAAGAGGTCCGCAACCTGCCCGGCCGGAGGGGGCGTGTCCACACCTTCCCCGACGGCCGCAAGAAGACCCGTCTTGATCTCTTCGAGGCGCTGCTGGCGGCTCTGCTTCTCGGCAATCCGGAAGGCGTCCTCGAGCGCACCGCGCGCGTGCGCGGTAACCTTCTCGCGCAGGGACGGGTCGATCTCGGGAGCTTTCCAGCCCCAGCTCGGCCGGCCGGCTTCGGCGCGGAGTTCGTGAATGGCACGGATCGCGTCCTGCATCGCCTCGTGCCCGAACATCACAGCGTCGAGCATGACCTCTTCGGAGAGCTGACGCGCCTCCGATTCGACCATGAGAACCCCTTTTTCGGTCCCGGCGAGGACGAGGTCAAGGCCGGAGTTCTGGAGCTGGGAGGCGACCGGGTTCAGGACGAACGCCCCGTCGACGTAGCCCACGCGGGCGGCGCCGATCGGTCCCGCCCACGGCAGGCCGGAGAGGCTGAGCGCGGCCGAGGCGCCCAGAAGCGCGGGAATATCGCCGTCCACCTCGGGATTCATGGACACCAAGGTCGCGACGACTTGGACGTCGTGCCGAAACCCCTTCGGGAAGAGAGGCCGGATGGGGCGGTCGATGAGGCGGGAGACAAGCGTCTCCTTCTCCGTGGGCCGACCCTCGCGCTTGAAGAAGCCCCCCGGGATGCGCCCGGCGGCGTAGGTCTTCTCCAGGTAGTTGACCGTGAGGGGCAGGAAGTCGTAATTGGCACTTTCCTGCTTGCGTCCGACCACCGTCACGAGGACGCAGGTGTCGGCCATGGTGACGAGCACCGCCGCGTCCGCCTGGCGGGCGATACGGCCGGTTTCGAGGGTGACGGTGTGGGCCCCGTAGCTGAAGCTCTTGCGGATCACGGGGAGCGATCCGCTCTCGGCGGGCGCGCTCAACGACGCAATCCCAGATTCGCGATCAGTTTTTCGTAGCGCTCGGGATCTTCGCGCCGCAAGTACTGGAGAAGGCTGCGCCGACGGCTGACCATGCGGAGAAGTCCGTGGCGCGAATGATGGTCCTTCTTGTTGCGTTCAAAATGGGGGGTCAGATGGGTGATGCGGGCGGTCAGGAGGGCCACCTGGACCTCGGGGGATCCGGTGTCCCGTGAACCGCGGCCGAACTTCTCGATCAGTTCGTGCTTGTTTGTCGGGGGCAACGAGGGCATATCGTCTCTCGGGTGAATCGCAGCGCGTGAATCCGCACTATTCTACACCAAACCCGCGGGAAATGGAAGAGCAATGCGGTCAGGCGAAACCCGACCGCGCTCAGCCCCGTGCCGAGGAGGCCGTGGGGCGGAGACGGAGGACGCGGAGTCTCTCCCCGGGGTCGAGGGTCCCCAGGCCGAGAAAACCGCCGTCGGGACCGTAGAGGCGCACGGGGCCGGAGGCCCCCGAAGCTCCCCCCGCAAGCGGCTGCCCCCGCGCGAGGGTCGCGGCCTCCTCCGTGTCAAGCAGGAGATCGGCCCCCGTCCGGAGGCCGAAGGAGACGGGCAGGAGCGCGCGCGCGCGCGCCTCCGGGGCGGCGGCCCGAAGAGCGTCGAGAGTGACCGCTTCCCCGATCCGGAAGGGCCCCACGGCGGTCCGCTCGAGACGGACGACGTGGGCGAGGGTCCCGCAGGCGCGCGCGAGATCCTCGACCAGGACACGCACGTATGTGCCCGGGCCGCAGACGACGCGAAGAAGAAACGTCTCCTCGTCCGCGGCCTCGAGATCCAGGGCGTCGACCCGCACGGGCCGGGCGGGCCGCTCGACCTCGAGGCCCCGGCGGGCCCACTCGTAGAGCCGGCGTCCCTCGTGGTGCAGCGCCGCGTACATGGGCGGAATCTGGAGAATGGTCCCGAGGAAGTTCCGCCGCTCCCGTTCCAGCCGGATCGCGATGTCCGCGGGAACCGGCGCCTCCTCGACGGGTTCGCCCTCGGCGTCGCCCGTCGCCGTCCGCCGCCCCAGGCGTGCGCGGACACGGTAGGCCTTGACCTCGAGATCGAGATAGGGCAGAAAACGCGTGGCCTCCCCGAGCGCCACCGGCAGCACCCCTGAGGCCGCCGGGTCAAGGGTGCCGGCGTGGCCGGCCCGACGCTGACCGAAGAGCCGGGCAAGCGCCCCGGCCGCCTGGCGCGACGTCGCGCCCGCCGCCTTGTCGAGATTGACGAGGGCGCAGGCGGGATCGGGCGTCGGGGCAAGGGGCTCCTCGAGAAAACGCACGGTCCGGCCCGGCTCAGCCGTCTCCGTCCCCCGGCGACCGCACGCCGTGGAGAAGCGCGAGAAACCGCTCTTCTTCACGCCATTCTTCATCGGGCACGAGGACGATGTCGGGCAGGCGGCGCAGCGTCCAGCCGCGGGCGAGGCGGCGGCGCAGCAGGCGGGCGAGACGCCGGGCTTCTTCGGGATCGAGCGCGGCGCCCGTCTCCTCGGCGGCCGCATCCACGACGTAGTAGACCCGGGCGTGGCCGAGATCCGCGCTCACGCGCACACGGGTGAGAACAAGGGACCGCGAGGGGTCGCCGACGCCCTCGGCGAGGGCCTGCGCCAGCCGGCGCTGAAGATCGCGCGCGACCCGGAGCGGCCGCAACCCGCTTCCGTGACGGTCGGCGGGGGCACGCATCAGAGACTCCGCGCGACCTCGACGCGCTCGTAGACCTCGATCTGGTCGCCCGGACGAATGTCGGTGTAGTTGCGGATGCCGATGCCGCATTCGACGCCGCTCGCCACGTCGCTCACGTCGTCCTTGTGGCGACGCAGGGACTCGAGCTCGCCCTCGAAGATCACGACGTCGTCGCGCAGGATCCGCACCGGCCGCGCCCGGAGAACGTGGCCTTCGGTGACGAGGCAGCCGGCCACCACCCCGAACTTGGGCGAGCGGAACACTTCCTTGACCTTGGCGTTGCCGAGGATCTTCTCCCGGACTTCGGGCCGGAGCATGCCGGTGAGGATCGTGCGCACGTCCTCGAGCACCTCGTAGATGATCCCGTAGTAACGGATCTCGACCCCGTGCTCGGCCGCCAGGCGGCGGGCCTCGGAGGTGGCCCGGACGTTGAACCCGAGGACGAGGGCGCGCGAGGTCGCGGCCAGCATGACGTCGTTCTCGGTGATCCCCCCCACGCCGCAGGAGAGCACGCTGAGGCGAATCTCCGCGGTAGGCAGATCCAGAAGAGCCGAGCGCAGGGCTTCGGCCGATCCCTGCACGTCGGCCTTGACGATGAGGGTGAGCGAACGCGTCCCTTCCTGCCCCTCGGCGGCGAGGGACCCGAAGAGATCGGCGGCGCTCGCGGTCGCCGGCCGTCCCGCGGCCAGTTTGTGGGCGCGGCGCTTGCGCTCGCGGAACGCGGCGACGTCGCGGGCCTTGCGCTCGTCGGCCACGCTGACCAGACTCTCACCCGCCTCGGGGGCCCCCGAAAGTCCGAGGATCTGCGTGGGCATCGACGGGCCGACGGCCTCGATCCGGCGCCCGAGTTCGTCGACCATCGCCCGCACACGCCCGTATTCCTGCCCGGCCAGGACAATGTCGCCCAACCGCAGCGTTCCGCGCTGGACGAGGATGGTGGCCACGGGACCCCGTCCGACCTCGACGCTCGCCTCGAGGACAACCCCCTGCACGGGTCCGTCGGCGGGCGCCTTGAGCTCGAGGACTTCGGACTGGACGAGGATCGCCTCGAGGAGGTCGTCAACGCCCTGGCCGCTCTTGGCGGAGACGTGGACGAAGATGCTGTCCCCGCCCCAGTCTTCGGCCATCACGCCGTGCTGAGAGAGTTCACGCCGCACCCGCTCCGGGTCGGCCTCGGGTTTGTCGATCTTGTTGACCGCGACGAGGATCGGCACCGAGGCCGCGCGCGC
This sequence comes from Pseudomonadota bacterium, assembly GCA_021819635.1. GTDB lineage: Bacteria > Pseudomonadota > Gammaproteobacteria > JAKAQQ01 > JAKAQQ01 > JAKAQQ01. The sequence goes on along the minus strand of JAKAQQ010000019.1, from coordinate 3,448 downwards.
GTGCTCGATCGCCTCGACGGTCTGCGGCATGACCCCGTCGTCGGCGGCCACGACCAGAACCACGATGTCGGTCGCCCGGGCGCCGCGCGCGCGCATGGCGGTGAACGCGGCGTGGCCCGGGGTGTCGAGGAACGTGACGAGACCGCGGGGCGTCTCGACGTGGTAGGCCCCGATGTGCTGGGTGATGCCGCCGAGTTCGTGGGCGGCGACCCGCGTCCGGCGGATGTAGTCGAGAAGCGAGGTCTTGCCGTGATCGACGTGCCCCATGACCGTGATGACCGGCGGACGGGGGCGCTCTTCGCCGGCGACGGCAAGGCCTTCGCCGAGCGTCCCCTCGATCGCGTCCTCGCGGATGAGGCGCACCTTGTGCCCGAGCTCCTGGACGACGAGGGTGGCCGTGTCCTGGTCGAGCGACTGGTTGATGGTGACCATGAGGCCCATGCCGAACATGGCCTTGATGAGTTCGGCCGCCTTCATCGACAGGCGCTGCGCGAGCTCCGAGACGGTGATGGTCTCGGGAACGGCGACGGTACGCACTTGGGGGACGGGCGCCTTGGCCTCCTCGGCGACGCGCGCCGTCGGCACCGCCCGGCGGGCGGTCGGGGGCGCCTTTCTCGGGGTGCCGCGCACCCCCGCCGGGCGGACGAGCACCTTGGCCTTCTGGCGGCGCTCTTCCTCGGCCTCGTGGCGCTTGAGTTCGGCCTCGACGCGGCGCCGCTCTTCCTCGAGGCGACGCTGCTGCTCGAGTTCCTCGCGCTCCTTCGTCTGCTGCGCGCGCTGCTGCTGCTGCGCCGCCTTGGTGCGCTGCTCCTCCTCGCGCTTCTGCTGCTCGAGGAGCAGGCGCCGCTGTTCCTCGGCGCGCCGTTCCTCGTCCCGACGCCGCTGGTCCTCTTCTTCCTGAAGCGAAACGATCTCGCGTCGGCGGGCCTCCTCCTCCAGGAGGATCTCGCGGCGCACGTAGGTCTTCTTCTGGCGGACCTCGACGTTGACCGTGGTGGCGCCACGCCCTCCGCCGGTGGGGACCTTGAGGGCGCTCACCGAACGGCGGGTGAACGTCACCCGGCTCAGGGCCGCGGGGTCGGTGTCCCGACCGCGGCGCAGGAACGTGAGCAGCGCGGTTTTCTGCTCCTCGCTCACCACGTCGTCGGGACCCTGAAGAGTGATGCCCGCCTCGCGCATCTGGACGAGGAGTCGCTCGACCGGCGTGTGGACGGTCTCGGCAAACTCGCGCAGGGTCTGTCCGCTCATGCCTGCTCGCCTTCGCCGGCGGTCGCCGGCGCCTCGAACCAGACGGCGCGGGCCGCCATCACGAGCGCGGCCGCGCGCTCGGCGGACACCCCGAGGATCTCGGCAAGTTCGTCGGCGGCCAACTCGGCCAGCTCCTCGCGGCCCTTGATGTCGTGATCGAGAAGCCGGAGCGCCTCCGCCCGCCCGAGTCCGTCGACCTCCAGGAGATCGCCGGCCTGGGCGAGACGGGTCTCTTCTTCCTGCTGGGCGATCGCTTGGGTGAGGAGCGCGTCCCGCGCCCGGCCGCGCAGTTGCTCGACGAGCGTCTCGTCGAGCCCGGGAATCTTGAGGAGCTCGGTCGCCGGCAGGTAGGCGACTTCCTCGACGGTGGTCAGGTACTCGCTCAGCGCGCCGGCGAGATCCTCGTCGACGTTGAGCTGCGCCATGAAGACTTTCTGCATCTCCTCGAGCTCCTGGCGCTGGCGTTCCTCGGACTGCTCGACGGAAATGACGTTGATCTGCCAGCCGGTGAGGAGCGACGCGAGGCGCACGTTCTGCCCGCCGCGGCCGATGGCCAGAGAGAGACGGTCCTCGTCGACCGCCACCTCGATGCTGTGGGTCTCGTCGTCGAGCGTGAGCTTGCGGACCTCGGCCGGTTTCATGGCGTTGATCACGAACTGGGGCAGGGATTCGTCCCAGGCGATGATGTCGATGCGCTCGCCCGCGAGCTCGTTGGTCACCGCTTGGACGCGCGAGCCGCGCATGCCGATGCAGGCTCCTTCGGGCTCGATCCGGGGATCGTGGCTCACGACGGCGATCTTCGCCCGCTGCCCGGGGTCCCGGGCCGCGGCCCGGATCTCGATGATGCCCTGGGCGATCTCGGGCACCTCAAGCCGGAACAGCTCGATGAGAAGCTGCGTGTCGGTGCGCGAGACGATGAGCTGGGGGCCCCGGGCCTCGGTGTCGATCGCCTTGAGGTAGCCGCGCAGCCGATCGCCCAGGTTGACCCGCTGGCGGGGGATCATCTCGTTGCGGGGCACAATGGCCTCGGCCCCGGTGTTGAGTTCGAGGTACACGTTGCCGCGCTCGACGCGCTTGACGGTCCCGGTGACGAGCTGCCCGACGCGGTCCTTGTAGACCCGGACGAGCTGGCTCCGCTCGGCCTCGCGGACCTTGTGCAGGATCACCTGCTTGGCGGCCTGCGCGGCGATCCGCCCGAAGTTGCGGACCGGAAGAGGTTCCTCGAGGTAGTCCCCCGGCTGGAGATCGGGACGCTTCGCCCGGGCGTCCTCGAGCGCCGCCTCGATCTCGGGATCCAGCAGTTCCTGACCTTCGGGCAGCACCAGCCAGCGCCGGTACGCCTCGTAGGTCCCGCTCGTGCGGTCGAGCCCGACGCGGACATCGAGGCGGTCGTCGTAACTGCGGCGCACCGCCGCGGCCAGCGCCGTTTCGAGGGCGGTGAACACCGCTTCCCGCTCGACGCCCTTCTCGTTGGCGACGGCGTCGACGACTTCCAGGAGATCTTTGCTCATGACGCGCTTGCACCCATGACGTAATCCTCGGCCCGCGGGACAAGCCGGGCCCGTTGCACGACCGCGCGCGGAATGCGCACGGTCTCCCCCGAGGCGGTGACGAGCGTGAGGCACGAGGCGTCGGTCGCCTCGAGCCGCCCCCGCCAGCGGCTGCGCCCCAGTTCCCCGGCCTCGAGGAGATCGACCCGGATCTCGCGCCCCACGTGCCGGTCGAAGTCGGCCGGCCGACGGAGCGGGCGATCGAACCCCGGGGAGGACACCTCGAGCTGGTAGGATCCGGGAACCGGATTCTCCACGTCGAGGAGCGCGCCCACCGCGCCGCTCACGCGCTCACAATCCTCGAGACCCACCCCGTTTGGCCCGTCGATGTACACGCGCACGAAACCGCGACGGCGGTGGAGCACGCACTCGAGCTCCACGAGCTCGTAGCCCATCCCTTCCACCTCCGGTTCAAGGAGAGCCAGAAGCCGCTCACGCATGGTCCCGGACACGACCGAGAACCTCCGACGACGATCAAGACGAGGCAAAAAAACGGGGCTCCCGCCCCGTTCACATCCGACAAAAATCCCGCCGTCACCGGTCCGGTCCTTGCGGACGGCCCGATGTCGGAGAGACGTGGATCATCGTGTGCGCGAGGCAGAGACCACGGCTTTCTCACCATCACCGCTCCCAAGATTCTAGCCGGAAAG
>JAKAQQ010000018.1 GCA_021819635.1 Pseudomonadota bacterium | reverse complement strand
CTCGAGCGGCGTCGCTGGCCGGTCCCGTCGGTCTTTTCCTGGATCGCCGCCCACGGACCGGTGGCGCCCGAGGAGATGGACCGGGTCTTCAACGGCGGGCTCGGGTTTCTTCTCGTCGTCGATCCGGCCCGGGCCGACGCCGTCCGTCACCGTCTCGCCGCAGGCGGCGAGACGGCCTACGACATTGGCACGATCGTCGAGCGACCCGGCGTCCGCATCGGGTGAGCACCCCCTCCTCCCTGGCCATCCTTCTCTCGGGTCAGGGGAGCACGATGCGCGCCCTCGTCGAAGCCTGCCGGGACGGGCGTATCCCCCTCACGCCCGCGCTCGTCTTGAGCGACCGCGAAGAGGCACCGGGGCTGGCCTGGGCACGCACGGCCGGACTCCGGACCGCAACCGTGGACTACCGCGGACTCGGGCGGAGGCGGGCGGAAGAGCGTCTGGCCGCCCTTCTCGACGACGCCTCTCCGACGTGGATCGCCCTCGCCGGCTTCATGCGGATTCTCGGCTCCGACCTCGTCCGACCCTGGCTCGGCCGGATGGTCAACATCCATCCCTCGCTGCTGCCGCGCTACCCCGGCGTCGACACCTACCGTCGGGCGTTGGCCGCCGGTGAGCGCGAACACGGCTCGACGGTCCACTTCGTGGACGAATCGCTCGACGGCGGCCCGCGGATCGCCTACGTCCGGGTGCCCGTGCACCCCGGGGACGATCCCGAGCGCCTCGCCGAGCGGACGAAAGCGGCCGAACAGAAACTCTACCCTTGGGTCTGCGACCGACTGGCCCGTGGTATCCTCCAGTGGAGCCATGGTTCTGTGCGTTACCGTGATGGCATTCTTGAAGAACCCCTCGATGCGACGGCGTTCCTTGACGGCTGAGCCGAACGGGCGACCGCCCCGGAGAGGACTCCCGGCCGCCGCTCTCGTCGCTCTCCTCACGACGGTCGCCGCCCCCACGCTCCACGCCCAGAGCTTTCCGGTTCCTTCCTTTCGCGCGTGGTATTCCGTCTCGGTCGACGGCATCCACGCCGGCGACGACCGGCTGGTTCTGACCCGCACGGGTCGCGACCGCTACGTCTACGCGGGGGTGCTCACGCCCAGCCACTTCGTTGCGCTGTTCTTCAACCGCACCTACATCCAGACCAGCCGCTTTCTTTTCCGTCACGGGCGCCTTCTCGACCGGCGCTACACGCTCATGGAAAAGGGCGGCGGACACCCCACCAACCAAACGATCGTGTTCGACTGGGCGAGGCGGCGGGTTCGCATGAGCCTTGGACACAAGCACCGAACGCTGCCCCTCCCTCCGGGGACCACCGACGAACAGCTGGCCCAACTGCACGTTTCGTACGACCTCCTCGCGCACGGGCGTCCGCACACGTTCTACACCGTGGCCGAGCACAACCACGTGCACCGCTACCTCGTCCATACGGGCCCGCGTCGGATTTTCCGCAGTCCCGTCGGGAAACTCGAGGCCACCGAGTACTACTACTTCAACAAGAAAGGGAAAAAGATCGCCTACTGGCTCGCGCCGCAGCTCTACGATCTCATCGTTTTCATGGTCCTTCATACCAACGCGGGGCTGCGCGTCAGCATGCACCTCAAGCGGTTCACGCTCGTCCACACCCCCGCCACACCGCCGGGGAAGAAAGGCTGAGAGGCGCGAGGCTCGGCGTTCGGGCGATGCTTCCGGCGGCCCGTGGCTTGGCGGGAAGGCGCGCCGCGCCCCGTCGGTCTTGACCTTGCCGCGAACGTTGCCCCCCGATACGCCAAGCCCCTCAAGCGACCGGGATCTCTCCTCGCCTCTCCGGGCGTGGGCCCTTGGGCGCGTTCAACCCCGCCGGAGAAAACCGCCGAGGAGGGTGCCCAGCCGGCGACGAAGGAGGCGGTGGAGAACGGCCGGAACGTCGGGAATCGGCAACGGATGGGCCAGGCTGCCCCCCACGTGCACGGGAACATCGATCCCACGGAGCGCCGACGGCCAACCCCGGGCGCCGGCCCCGGGGCCCGGGGCAAGATCAAGGCCAAGATCAAGACGCCCGACCCCCGCAAGATCGACGTGACCGGCTCCGGTGACGCGAAGGAGGGAAGACCCGAGAACGAGATGCTGCAGGACCACACGATCCGAGGCAAGCCTCCAGGAGGCGTGAAGAGTGCCGAAGGGCGTGGCCCCACCCGAAGGCCAGCGTGAAGGAATACGGCCGTGGATCACGGCCCCGAGGCTGCGCACGATGGCGGCGAGATCAATACCCCGCCACACAAGGCCCGTCCCCGCCACCCTCCCGGAACCGCTCCACGCGCGCCGACGAAGTCCGCCGTGCGTCGCGAGAACGGCGCCGCCCCCAAGCCGCCCCGTGAGATTCGTCCCGCCTCCCGGATCCAGTGCCGGCAGGGCACGGACGAGCTCGATCCCGTGGAAAGAAAGGCGCGTCGTGAGATCACGCGGGCGCCCCCCGACGAGCCTTCCACGGGCGTTCCCTTGGAGGGTGCCGCCAAAGACCAAGGCGTCCAGACGCGGAACGCGCAAGCGCGAACCTTCAAGAGAAGCCTGGAGCCGGAGTCGGGGCACCGGCACGCCTTCGAGGTCAAAGTTCGCAAGATCCGCACGCAGCCTCAAGCAGGGCCGGGGCGGGTCGGGCGCGGCGGGGGGGGGACCGGGAGCGACCCTCGCGCGCGCCGCCCGGGGCGGGACCGCCGCCCGGAGCGGGGTCGCGGGCGCGGGATCCGCTTTGGGAAGACGAAGCCCGAGCCCCGCGCCCTTTGTGTGGAGTCTCCAGCACCATCCCTGCGCCTCCCGCGCGCCCGCGAGCGTGCCCCCCAGTTGCGCCGGGCCCCGGTGCCCCGACCAGGAGAGCGCAAACGGAGAAGCTCCGAACCGCCCCGCCCCCCCGGAGAAGCGCGCCGTGACGAGGAGTCCGGAACGCCCCGGGCGCGGACGGAGCCACGGTGCCGCGTGGCGGACCACCCCAGGGAGGAGGCGCAGGCGAAGCGCCCCGACCGCGTGCGCAACCTTCGCCCCGGCGAGGATCACGTCCCCGTGGAGGGAAGCCCGTCCGAGGCGTGGATCGGTCAGGGCAAGGGATGAAACCCGCCACCGCGTGCCCGCCGTCTCCGGAAGGAACTCGATCCGTGCCGCTCCCGCCGACAACGGTCCCGGAAACACCGAAGGATCCCGGAGGCCGAGGGCGGCGAGATCAAGGACGATCCCCGACGTGCCCTTCACCACGAGGGTCCCACGCAACGAGCCCACGACCACACCCTTCTTCCCCGACGGAACCCGAACGTTCAGCGAGAGCGGAAGTCCCGTGCGGCTCAAGGGCCCCAGGCTCAACCGCCGGACATCGGCGAGAAGGCGCCCGCCGGGCTTCCCGACGATTTCGAAGTCGTGCACCACCAGCCGGCCGAAGACGCGGAGCGACGCGGCCAACGGGGTCGCGCCGGACGGGGAGCGGGGCGAGGGTCGGGGCGACGGGGTGCCCGGATGGAAGAAGGCCCCCAGGTTGCTTTCCCCTCGGGCGTTGCGTCTCAGGGCCAGCACGGTCCCACGGAGACGGACGGAGGCCAAGGCCCAACGGCCCGCGAAGAGCTCCCCCCACGAAGCGCGCAGGGTGATCCGACGGACACGGAGCAGGGGACGGGGCGCGAATCCCGGGGGATCCTCGATACGAAGACGTGTGGCCACGAGTCCCGGCTCGGGCCAGAGCGTGAAGGCCACGTTCCCGCGCACGCCCACGGTGCAGCCGCAGCCACGATCGAGCGTGCGCAGGACGAGGCCGCGGACCACCCGCTGCGGGACGAAGAAGGGGACCACGGCGATCGCGACGAGGAAGAGCGCGGCGAGCGTGGCGACGACGCGGGCCGCGCGGCGGGCGCGGGACGAGGCCATTCGGGGGCTCCGGGAGAAGGCCGGCGGGGGCATTATCGCACCGCGGCGGCCGCTATACTTCACGTTGCCGACACGCGGCGCCCCGCCGACCCCGACCCCGGGCGCTTTTCCCCCGATGCCACGCACACTCCTCGTCACGACCGCCCTCCCCTACGCGAACGGCCCCCTCCACCTCGGGCACATCCTCGAAGGGGTTCTCGCCGACATCTGGGTTCGCTACCAGCGGACCCGGGGCGCGGACTGCCTCTTCCTTTGCGCCGACGACGCGCACGGGACGGCGGTCATGCTCAAGGCCCGCGAGCTCGGCATCAGTCCCGAAGCCTTGATCGACGAGGTCCGCCGTGACCACCAGCGGGATTTCCGCTCCTTCGGCATTGATTTCGACCACTACCACACGACCCACTCGGAGGAAAACCGACGGCTCGTCGAGGCCTGCTACGGCCGGCTGCGCGACGGGGGGCATCTCCGGCGGCGATCGATCGTGCAGAACTACGACGAGGATCTTGGGCTCTTCCTCCCCGACCGCTACATCCGCGGGCGCTGCCCGCGCTGCGGGGCCGAGGGGCAGTACGGCGACAACTGCGAGGTCTGCGGATCCAGCTACGACGCCACCGAGCTCCGCGACCCGGTCTCGGTGCTGACCGGACGCCCGCCCGGGCGACGCGCCAGCGAGCACCTCTTCGTTGACCTCGAATCCCTCGCCGCGCCGCTGCGGGCCTTTGTCCACGGAGGCGCCGTGCCCGAGGCGGTGGCCCACAAGCTCGACGAGTGGCTCACGGGCCGCCTGAACGACTGGGACATCACGCGCGACGCGCCCTACTTCGGCTTTCCGGTCCCGGGCGAAGCGGACAAGTACTTCTACGTCTGGCTGGACGCGCCCCTCGGTTATCTCGCCACGCTGCGCTCGTGGGCGACGCCGGAGCGGGCGGAGGAGATTTTCGAGCGCTACTGGGGTCGGGACAGCGAGGCCGAGATCCATCATGTGATCGGCAAGGACATCATTTACTTCCACGCCCTTTTCTGGCCCGCGCTCCTGACCGTGGCCGGCTGGCGCCTGCCCACGCGTCTTTCCACCCACGGCTTCCTCACCGTCCGGGGCCTCAAGATGTCGAAATCCCGGGGCACGTTCGTGACCGCGCGCGACGCCGCCTCCGCCCTGGACCCGGAGGCTTTCCGTTACTACTTCGCCGCCCGCGCCCGCGAGGGCATCGACGACCTCGATCTCGATCCCGACGAACTCGTCGCCCGGGTCAACGCCGATCTCGTCGGCAAGGTTATCAACATTGCCGCCCGGTCGGTGCCGTTCCTCGACACGGACGACGGCCGGCCGCGCACGGCCTCCGCCTGCGCGGCCCCGGATCTCTACGCCCGGGCTCTCGCCGCCGGCGACGAGATCGCCGAGGCGTACGAAGGACGGGACTTCGCCCGCGCGGTGCGGACGGTCCTCGCCCTGGCCGACGAAACGAACGCCTTCATCGCGCAGAGCCAACCCTGGGTGTTGCGCCGCGACCCCTCCGGACACGCCCGCGCCCGCGAGATCGCCACCCTCGGCGTGGGCGTCTACCGGCTTCTCGCTCTCTATCTCGGCCCCATCCTCCCCGGGCTACGGGCACGCAGCGAAGCGTTTCTCGGCATCCCGCTCGACCGCTGGTCCGCGCCCCCGCCGCTTCTTGATCACCGCCTGAACCCCTACCGCCCGCTTCTCGAACGCCTGCCTCGGCCGGCCGCCCAAGGGCTCTTTGCCAACGGAGGACCTCATCGTGGCTGACACCCCCACCGCCAAAGACGTCGTGAGTTTCGAGGAGTTCGCGACGGTCGACCTCCGTGTTGCGCGCGTCGTCCGCGCCGAGGATGTGCCGGAGGCCGAAAAACTTCTGCGCCTCGAGGTTGACCTGGGTCCGCTCGGACGGCGCACCCTCTTCGCCGGCCTCAAAGGGCACTACGACCCCGGCGCGCTCACGGGAACACTGATCGTGGTCGTCGCCAACCTGCGCCCGCGCACGATGCGCTTCGGGACATCGGAAGCCATGCTTCTCGCCGCCTCGCTGCCCGACGGTCGGCCCTTCCTCGTGCGGCCCGAGCCCGGCGCGGAAGCAGGAGCCCGCGTGCGGTGACCGCGGAAAACGACCCCGCCCGTCTCGAGGCTCTCCTCGGAGGGACCCAGTGCGGGCAATGCGGTTACACCGGCTGCCGTCCCTACGCCGAAGCGTTGAGCCGCGGCGAGGCGGGCCCCGAGCGCTGCGCGCCCGGAGGGGCCCCCACCGCCCACGCGCTCGCGCGCGCGCTCGGGCACCCCTACCGCCCCCCCGAACCGGCCCGGGGCGATCTCCACCCCCGCCCTGTCGCCACGGTGATCGCCGAGCTCTGCGTCGGCTGCACCCGCTGTCTGGACGCCTGCCCGGTGGACGCTCTGGCCGGGGCCCAGGGGCGCCTGCATTACGTCCTCCCGTCCTTGTGCACGGGTTGCGGGCTCTGCCTTCCGGCCTGCCCCATGGACTGCATCCGCCTCGAAGCCGTCGAGAGCGGGGAGAACTGGCGCTGGCGGCGCGCCTCGCCACCGGAGGACGCGCCGGAGCGCTGGGCGAACCTGCTCCGCCGCGGAGCCGAGAATCGGCGGCGGCACGCGGCCGCGACCGAGCGCCGTCGGCGGGCGACCGACGTCGGCCTTCGGCGGCAGCGCCTCCGGGCGCGTCTCGCCGAAGGCCGTTCTTCCACGGAACCCCGATCCGATGACCCCGACGCCCCGCCGACTTACCCCGGCTGAAACCGCACGGGTGTTTGCCCTCCTTGCCCGACGCGACCCCGAGCCGCGGACGGAACTGAACCACCGCACGCCGTTCGAGCTCCTCGTGGCCGTCGTGCTCTCGGCCCAATCGACCGACCGGATGGTCAACCACGTCACCGAAGAACTCTTTGCCCGGGCACCGGACCCCGCCGGCCTCCTCGCCCTCGCACCCGAGGACCTCGAGCGCCTCCTGTCGCGACTCGGTCTCTACAGGACCAAGGCGCGCCATCTCCGAAACACCGCCCGCCTTCTCCTGGAGCGGCACGGCGGCGCGGTCCCCCGGGAACGGGAAGCGCTCGAAGCCCTTCCGGGCGTCGGACGCAAGACCGCAAACGTGCTCCTCAACACGCTTTGGGACGAGCCGGTCGTCGCCGTCGACACCCACGTCGCCCGCGTGGCCCGTCGGCTCGGCCTGGCCCGCGGACGAACGCCCGAGGCCATTGAGCGCGAACTCGTCGCGCGCATCCCCCCGCAACGCCTGCGCCACGCGCACCACTGGCTCGTTCTCCACGGCCGTCACGTCTGCCGCGCGCGCCGCCCGCTCTGCACGAGCTGCCCGCTGCGGACCCTCTGCCCGTCGGCGCACTCGCCGGACCTCGACACCCGGCGGCCCCTCGCTTCAGGCTCCCGATGACCTCGCCCTTTGCCCTCCACGACGATCCCGCACGGTTACGCACGGACCTTCGCCGGCGCTTTGCGGAGGTCGCCGCACGTCTCGCATCGGGCCGGCCGCTTGAGGCCGCCGACCACCACCTGGCCAGCGTCCTTGCCGACCATCCCGAGGACTGCCGCCGGCTTGCCGGACGACACGCCGACGACCTGGTCCAAGGAACGGGCCCCCACGATGTTGCGGACGGCCCTTTCTTCCTGCATCTTGCGCTCCACGTGGCTCTCCGGGAACAAGCCGCGGCCGATCTCCCGCCGGGAATCCGCACGCTCCACGCCTCCTACGTGTCCTGGGCCGGCGGAGACCGCGTGCGCGCCGAACACCGCATGCTGCCGATCCTGGAAGAAGCCATGCGGCGCAGCTTGGGTCGGCCCGGAGGGGACGATCCCCGGATCTATCTCGAGGCCCTCGCGGCCGAACTCGAGCGCCTCAACCGCCGCGGCCGACGCTGAACCCACCTCCGTGCTACGCTCCTCGCGATGACCCCAACCCGCTTCGACGAGATCCTCCTCGTGCGCACGCGTGGGAACCGCGACGACCGGGCTGTCGTCGCGACCCTTGAGGCCACGGCCTCGGCCCACGGCGTTCGCGTCCGCCCCTTCGAAGCCGCGTCCGGAGCGCACCCCCTCGTCCTGAGCGTGGGCGGCGACGGCACGCTGCTTCGCGCCTTGGCCCTGAGCGGTGGGCGTCTCCCCTTGGCCGGCGTCAACCTCGGCCGTCTCGGATACCTCGCCGATTTTTCCCCGGAAAGCTTGGCCCGCGACCTGCCGGTGCTCCTCGACGGTGGCGCGCGGGCCGACCGGCGCCTTCTGCTCGCCGTGGAGACGGCCCCGAGCCCCCATCCCCCCTCGCTCGCGCTGAACGACCTCGTCATCGCCAAGAGCGACGGCGGGCGAATGATCGAAATCGAAACCTGGATCGACGGGCGCTTCGTCCGCCGCCACCGTGGCGACGGCCTTGTCGTCGCCACGGCGACCGGTTCGACCGCCTACGCGCTCTCTTGCGGGGGGCCGATCCTCGAACCCACGCTGCCCGTCTTCGTGCTGGTGCCGATCTCGCCGCACAACCTGACCGATCGACCTCTCGTCGTCGAGGCCACATCGCGCGTCGAACTGCGGGTCCCCGCGCCCTACCTCGACCGCACGATCCTGAGCCGGGACGGGTGCAACACCGCGATGGCGGCCGACGGGACGGTGCGCGTGTCCCGCGCGCCCCACGACCTCACGCTCCTCCACCCGCCGGACTACGACCCGTACGCCGTCCTGCGCACCAAGCTCCACTGGGGAGCGCTTCCCGGGGAACGCCCGTGCTGACCGCGCTTCACGTGCGCGACTACGCGCTTTTTGCGGACGTCACCCTGGACATCGGGGAGGGGTTCACGGCGCTCACCGGAGAGACGGGCGCGGGGAAATCCCTGCTCGTTGAGGCCCTGGGCTTGGCGCTGGGTGAGCGGGCGGACTCGTCCGCCGTTGCCCCCGGGCGGGAACGCGCGAGCGTGGAGGCCGTCTTCACGCTCGTCGGCGACACGAGCGTGCGGGCCTGGCTGGCCGAACGCGACCTTGGAGGGGAGGACGGAACCTGCGTCGTCCGCCGCATCCTCGCGCGCGACGGCCGCGGGCGGGCGTTCGTCAACGGCCGCCCGGTGACGGTCCAGAGCCTCGACACCCTCG
>JAKAQQ010000017.1 GCA_021819635.1 Pseudomonadota bacterium | reverse complement strand
TCCGATCTGGCTGATTTTGCCGACTCCGGACCGCTGTGCTAGGATGGGGCCTTAAGAATCCCGCCCCGGAAGGGCGGTGGATCCGTCGCCCGAAATCCGGGCCCCTGTCACCGGGCCGACCCCCGAAACAACGATGTGGTACGCCATGATTGCCGAGGACGATCCTGCACGCAGCGAACTGCGTCCGCGTTGGCGTCCCGACCACCGCCGCCGTCTCGACGCCCTGCGCGCCGAAGGCCGGCTCCGCTTGGCCGCTCCTTGGGGCGAGACCGACACCGTCGTCCACGACCCGGAGAGCGCGACACGGGGAAGCCTCGTCGTGGCCGCCTTCCCCGACCTCGAGGAAGCGCGCCGCTGGTGGACCGCCGACCCGTACGTCGTCCAGGGCTTGTACGCCCGCTGGAAGGTTCTGCCCCTCCATCTGCTCACGCCCTGAAGCCGGTGCCGACCCCCTCCCCCGCCCCCGCCGCCCGTCTTCACGTCGCGCTCCTCCAGGCGTTCCCGGACGGCCGGGTGACGATCCGCGACGAAAGCGCCCGCCACCGACGTCACGCGGAGGCCCACGACGGGGGGCATCTCCGGGCCACCGTCGTGAGCCGCGCCTTCGAGGGTCTCCCCCCCCTGGCCCGCCACCGCCTCCTCCACCGTCGGCTCCCACCTCTTGCGGAGCTCGGCGTCCATTCCCTCGCCCTGCGTCTCAAGGCCCCGGGGGAGGAAATCCCGCCCTCAACCCCACCCCCCTCCACCGAGGATCATCCATGAAACACAGCCCCTCTTCCACCCGGCGTCTTCTTGTGGGCGCCGCCCTCCTCGCGCTCCTCGGCGCCTGCTCCAAACCGCCGGCCCATCCGGCGAAGGGAGCGAAGGGCGTCGTCGCCACCGTCAACGGCCACGCGATCCGGCGTAACGAGTTCGATCTCTTCCTCAAGCTCAGCGGGACGCCACCCGCGCTCGCCGCCCCCTCGCTGCAGCGGATTGTCCTCAACCGCATGATCGACATCGATCTCCTGGCCCGTCAGGCCCGTCGGGCCCACCTCCAGCACGCGCGCACGCTGCACATGGAGCTCAAGCTCCAGCGACGGATGCTTCTCGCCAACGCCTTCGTCCGGCACTACATCAAGACGCACCCGATCAGTCCGGCGGTCGTGGCGGACCACTACCGCAAGATCATGGCGGGGGTCGGGCACAATCTCTACGAGCTGCGCACCATCCGGGTGGCGAAGCACGAGCTCGCGCTTGATCTCGCCCACGATCTGGCCCACGGCGAATCGTTCGTCGAACTTGCCCGGCAGTACTCCCAGGCCCCCTCGGGCAAACACGGCGGGTTCGTCGGCTGGCTCGGCCTGAGCCAGGTGCCTCCGCCCGTCGCGGCGGCTCTCCGCACGCTCAAGCCGGGATCGTTCACCGCGACCCCAATCAAGACCCCGAGCGGCTGGCACCTCTATCTCGTCGAGGCCAAGCACCCGATTCCGCGCCCAAGCCTCAAGGACATGGCCCCGCGCATCCGCGCCGGCCTGCAAGAGAAGATGGTCGAGAAGCTCATCAACGGGCTGCGGGCCAAGGCCAAGGTCAAAATCGCCAAGGGCGCCCTCCGCGTCACCCCGCTTCCCGGAATCAAGCCCCCCCCGGCGGTCAAGCCGGTCAAGCCGGTGAAGGCGGTTCCGGTCACGGGCGGCAAGAAATAACAGCCCCCGAGAGGCGGCGCGGGCCCACCCCGCGCCGCCCCGGTCCGAGGTAGGGCGGCCCCGGCGGCCGCCCTACCGCCTCTGAGTTCAGTCGTTCCCGACGCGCTGCTCGTGGCTCCGAAGAAGCGAGCGGAACCCTTCCTCGTCGAGGACGGCAATCCCTAGGCGGCGGGCCTCGTCGAGCTTTGTGCCCGGATCCGCCCCCGCGACCACGCAATCGGTTTCGCGACCGACGCGTTCGCCCACCGTCCCGCCAAGATCCCGCACGCGGGCCGCGGCCTCCTCCCGGCCGAAGGTCGCGAGACGCCCCGTGAACACGAAGCGCCGACCGGCGAGCGGCCCCTTCCCCTCGGCCGTCGCCTCCTCGGGCGGGGGCTCGGCCACGATCCCGCGGGCGAGAAGCTCCTCGAGCACGGCCCGGTTGCCCGGGTCGGCCCAAAAATCCCGCACGGCCGCGGCCACGACGGGGCCGATCCCCGGAATCGCGGCAAGATCCTCGACCCCGGCCGCCGTCAGCGCGTCGAGACCCCGAAAGCGACGGGCGAGAAGACGCGCGGTCACCGTCCCCACTTCCGGAATCCCGAGGGCGTAGAGCAACCGCTCAAGGGTTGTCCGCCGCGAGCGGTCAAGAGCGGCGTGCAGTTTTTCCGCGAGCACCGGTCCGACACGCTCAAGCTCCGCAAGATCCCCGGCGCCCAACCGGTAGAGGTCCGCCGGCGTGCGCACGCGCCCGCTCCGCACGAGCTGATCCAGAAGACGCGGCCCGAGGCCGTCCACGTCCAAGGCCGACCGGGACACGAAGTGGCGCAGGGTCTCCCGCAGTTGGGCCGGGCAGTGCCAGCCGCCGGTGCAATAGAGGCCGCGCGTCTCACCGCGGGGACGCACGGGCGCGCCGCAGACCGGGCAGCGCTCCGGAGGCACGACCGCCCGGGCCTCCGGAGGCCGCAGGGACGGAAGAACCGCCACGATCTCGGGGATGACGTCCCCGGCGCGGCGCACGACGACCGTATCGCCCACACGCACGTCCTTGCGTGCGACTTCGTCGAAGTTGTGAAGCGTGGCCTTGCGTACGATCGCGCCGGCAAGCTCGACCGGATCGAGGCGGGCCACGGGCGTGAGCGCTCCGCTGCGCCCCACCTGGACGTCGATGGCCCGCACCCTCGAGGTCTGCTCGTGGGCCGGGAACTTGTAGGCCACCGCCCAGCGCGGGGCATGGGACGTCTCGCCGAGGCGGCGCTGGGCTTCCCGGTCGTCCACCTTGAAGACCGCCCCGTCGATCTCGTAAGGCAGGCCCTCGCGGCGGCGCCCGAGATCCTCGTGGTAGGCGAGTGCCTCTCCGACATCCCCAAGACGCGTCGCCTCGGGCACGACGGGAAGCCCCCAGCGTCCAAGCAGAGCGAGGAGCGTCTCCTCCGTGGCCGGATCGTCCCCCCCCTCGAGCGCGCCCAGGGCGTAGGCGCAAAAGCTCAGGGGACGGGAGGCGGTCACCGACGGGTCCAGCTGGCGGAGGCTTCCGGCCGCGGCGTTGCGCGGGTTGGCGAAGGTCTTCTCGCCGCGCTCCCGCATCGACGCGTTGAGCCGTTCGAAATCCCACCGCGTGATGTAGACCTCGCCGCGGACCTCGACGAGGCGCGGCGCCGGAGCGTGAAGACGGCCGGGGACCGTGGGGAGGCGGCGGACGTTGGCGGTGACGTCCTCGCCCGTCGTCCCGTCGCCGCGGGTCAGCGCGCGGGCGAGCGTCCCCTCCTCGTAGGTCAGGCTGAGGGCCAAGCCGTCGAGCTTGGGTTCCGCAATGTACGGAACGGGGTCGGCGCGGCCGAGCCTCTGGCGGACTCTCTGGTCGAAAGCCCGGAACGCCGCCGGATCGAACACGTCGTCGAGAGAGCGCATCGGGAGGCGATGGCGCGCGGTCCGGAACGCGCGCCGCGGCGGGGCGCCGACGGCGTTCGGCAGCGGGGCGAGACGCGCGAGGACGGGGTGACGGCGGTGGAGCTCTTCGAGCTCACGCCGCAAGGCGTCGTAGACGTCGTCGCTGACCTCGGGGGCGTCCTCGCCGTGGTAGCGCCGGTCGAGGACCGCGAGTTCCGCGGCAACCGCCCGAGCCCGGTCGAGAGCCTCCGGGGGAAGACCTTCTTCGGCAAGCGGTGGTGCGTCTCCGCCCACGGGTCCCTCAGGCCGTGGCGGCGAGGGCCACGGCCTCCTCGACGTCGACGGCGACGAGGCGCGAGACGCCCGGCTCGTGCATGGTCACACCGACCAAGGTGTCGGCGGCCTCGAGGGTCAGGCGGTTGTGGGTGACGATGATCATCTGGACGCGGTCGGAGAAATCACGCACCACGGCGAGGAAGCGGCCGACGCTCGCCTCGTCCATCGCGGCGTCGACTTCGTCGAGCATGCAGAACGGGGCCGGGTTGAGCCGGAAGAGCGCAAACAGGAACGCGGTCCCGGCCAGGGATTTCTCGCCCCCCGACAGCTGACTCACGGTCACCGGTTTTTTGCCCGGCGGGCGGGCGGTGAACCACACACCGGGCGGCGCCTCGCCGTCCTCGCGGCCAAGCGTGAGGGCGGCCTGGCCGCCGCCGAACAAGCGAGGGAAGAGCTCTCCGAGGCCCGTGTTGACCCGTTCGAAGGTCTCGCGGAACCGTTGTTCGCACTCGCGGTCGATGCGCCGCATCGCCTCTTCGAGGGACGCGAGACCTTCGCGCACGTCCGCGATCTGGCGCGTGAGCTCCTCGCCGCGGGTCCGCTCGTGCTCGTATTCCTCGACGGCCACGAGATTGACCGGACCCATGCGTTCGAGTTTTTGGGCGACCCCCGCCGCCCGCGCCTCGAGCGCGGCGAGATCAAGGCCGTCGTCGGGAGCGGGATCGCCGGACGGATCCGGCGCCGCCCCGAGTTCGTCAAGGCGGCGCGCCAGTTCCTCGAGTCGTTGTTCGAACGTGGTGAGACGGACCCGTTGTTCCTCGTGACGCTCCTGCCAACGCGCACGCGCCTCGTCGTGGGCGGCCATCTCGCCTTCAAGGCTGCGGAGCGCGTCTTCCGACTCGTGGGCGCTGCGTTCGAAGGCGAGGCGGGCGGCCACAAGATCGGGGAGACGCGCTCCGTCCGTGTCGTCCTCGCGCGCGAGGACGGCGAGGCGTTCGTCGCTGCGCGCCAGCGCGTCGCGGCAGCGCCGGCACTCTCCGGCCAGGCGCTCGTTCTCCCGGTGCGCCGCTTCGCAACGGACCTGGCGCGACTCGAGCGCCACGGCCAAGGCACGCTCGTGCTCCTGCGCAAGACGCGTCTCGTCCTCGGCACGGACCAAGGCCGCTTGGGTCTCGTTCACCCGCCGGCTCGCCTCGGCCCCGGCGCGGTCGTGAAGCCCTTCCCCGCCGTCGTGGCGGCGGAGATCCTCTTCCAGGCCCTGCAGGCGAACAGCGGTTTCCTCGAGGCGGCTCTCGGCCAGCGCGCGTTCTTCGGCCAACCGGCGGGACCGTTCCTCGGCCTGGGCCAGGCGGGCCGCAAGAGCGGCCTCCTCGGCCTGAGCGCGGCGCAGATCCTCGTCGAGCGCCTGAAGTCCGGCCTGGCGCTCGCGCGCCCGCCGCTCGTGTTCCTCACGCCTCTGGACCACGGCGGCAAGCCGCGCCCGCATTTCCTCGAGAGCGTCGGCAAGACGCACTTCCTCGGCCGCCGCCCGGGCGAGCGCCTCGGGCAGGGCAAAGACGGAGGCGTCCGGCGGGGTCGCCCGACCGACACGAAGCCAGGACGGGCCGACGATCTCCCCGTGGGGCGTGACGAAACGTTCCCCGGGAGCCAGCTCGGCACGCCGCGCGAGTGCTTCCTCGAGGCCGGTGACCGGACGGACGCCGGCGAAGGCGGAGGACAGGAAGGAGGCGAGCCCCGCGTCGCGCGGGCGGACCGCAAACGGCAACGGGTCTCCGGGCGGAGCGGCGCGACGGTCGACGAGGACGAGGGCGCTGGCCCGATCCTCGGGAAGCGTGCGTGCAAACGCCCCAAGATCGTCGACCACGACCGCGCGCACCACGTCGTCGAGGAGCGCCTCGACGGCGGCGCGCTCGGCGGGCGGCACCTCGAGAAGGTCGAGGAGGCGGGACCCGTGGGCGAGCCCGTGCTCCTCGAGCCAGCGGCGGATGGCGTCGTCCGCGGGGGCCACCGCGGCTTCGTAGCGGGCGCGCAGGCGAGCGTGATCCTCGTGGGCCGTCTCGCGCGCACGCAAGAGTTCCTCAAGCGCGGCCTCGAGGCCGTTGCGCTCCGCCCCCAGAGCCTCGAGCGACCGACGGTCCTCTTCGTGGGCGGCGGCGGCCGTGGCACGGACCTCCCCAAGACCCCGAAGCTCTTCCCGACGCTCGTGGAGCGCACGCCGCCAGTCCTCAAGCGGGAGCGACGCCTGTTCCCGCCCGAGGGACGCGAGGCGACCCTCCAGATCGGTCCGGGTGCGGCGCAGATGATCGCATTCGAGAGCGATCCGTTCCTGGGCGTGCCGCGCCTCACGACGCGCGTTTTCGACGGCGCGTGCGCTCTCGGCGGCTTCGGCGGCGTACCGGCGGGCCTCCTCGAGAGCCGCGCGGGCCCGCTCGAGGCTCTCCGCCGCCCGTTCGTGATCCGGTCGCAGGACTTCCCGCTCGGCCTCGCTCGTTCGGGCCAGTTCTTCAGCCTGCGCGCGCTCGGTCTCAAGACGGCGGTCTTCGTCCTCAAGCCGCCGCCGTTCGGAATGAAGGGCGTCCCGCTCCCGCGTGCGCGCGGCACGGGCGCTCTCCAGAGCGGCGATCTCGCGGTCGGCCTCGTGGTGCCGCCGACGCCGTTCCTGGAGCAGATCCTGGGCCGCACGACGCTTCTCTTGGAGCTCCTGGAGAGCCGCGTCCAAGCGGGTGCGCTCGGCGGCGAGGGCCTCCAGACCGAAACGGGTCTCGTCGCGCTCACGGGCGAGCCGCTCGCGGTCGTCGATGAGCGCCCGGCGCCTCAGGGCCCGCAGGCGGGCGTCGAGGCGCCGCTGTTCGTCGCGGAGGGCGGTGTAGCGCTCGGCCGCGCGGGCCTGGCGCGCAAGGGCGACCACCCGTCCCTCGATCTCCCGCGCGAGGTCCTCGAGCCGGGCAAGATTGTCCCGCGCGCTCTCGATACGGGAGGCGGTCTCACGACGGCGTTCACGGTATTTGGAGACCCCCGCCGCTTCCTCGAGAAAAGCACGCAGTTCCTCGGGGCGGGCTTCGACAAGCCGCCCGATCGTTCCCTGTTCGATGATCGCGTAACTGTGCGGGCCGAGGCCGGTCCCGAGAAACACGCCGACGATGTCACGGCGGCGGCAGGACGTGCCGTTCAGGCTGTATTCGGACACGCCGTCGCGGCCCACGGTGCGCCGGACGGCAATCTCGGCGTAGCGCGCGTATTCGCCGCCCAACCCCCCGTCGCTGTTGTCGAAGACGAGCTCCACGAACGCGGTCGAGGCCGGTTTGCGCTGGGCGGAGCCGTTGAAGACGACGTCGGCCATCGACACCCCCCGCAGGGTCTTGGCGGAGGCTTCGCCCATGACCCAGCGGACCGCGTCGATGATGTTCGATTTGCCCGCTCCGTTGGGGCCGGTGACGGCGATCACCCCCGGACGCAGGGCGAAGGTCGTCGAATCCACGAAGGACTTGAAACCCCCGAGGCGAATGGTCAGCAGGCGCATGGGATCGAGGCGGGTCGGTGCGGGGCGGACCCACCCATTGTAGGGGGTGACGCTCCGGGGGCTCGACGCCGCCCCCACCGTTCCGGTAGAGTAAGTGACGGTTTCCTGCCTTCCCGCCTCAAAGTGACGCCTTCCCCCGACCCCGGGCGCCTCGCAACTTTCCCGAATCCGGCCGCGGAGCGCGACTATCTCATCACGATGCGCGTGCCGGAATTTACCGCCCTTTGCCCGCTCACGGGGCAGCCGGACTTCGCCGTCCTCGAGCTCGCGTACGTCCCCGACCTTCTCTGCCTCGAACTCAAGGCCCTCAAACTCTACGTCTGGTCGTACCGCGACGCACGCGCGTTCCACGAGGCGGTCACCAACGCTTTTCTCGACGACCTCGTTCGCGCCTGCGCCCCGCGGTACATGCGCCTCAAGGCCCGCTTTCACGTCCGCGGCGGGATCTGGACCACGGTCACCGCCGCGCATCGCCGCGCCGGGTGGGACAACCCCGAGCTCGTGCGCGAGGCCTCGGCCGTCCGCCCCGACGACGCGCCGGCGGCCTCCTGAGAAAGGGCTCGGCCCTTGACAAGCGTCGTTCCTGCGTGTTATACGTCCTCGGGGTTACGGGGCGGTTTGCCCCGTGTAGTCCCCCCGTCGGACGGCCTCCCCGGCCGGTGACGGAACCGTCGCACCGCACGTCCTCAGCCGGGACAGACGATCCCGAGGAGACCTTCTTGCCCGAGCCCCGCGCCGACCGTTCCCGCACGCGTCGCGGCGAGCCCCGTCCTCCGGAGGCCACACCGTGGGTGCGATGATCCTGCGCCGCCTCCTCGTGTCCGTCACCTCCCTCGTGCTTCTGGTGACGATCGTCTTCTTCATGATCCACGCCACCCCGGGCGGGCCCGCCTACAGCATCCTCGGCATGCACGCAAGCCCGGCCGCCGTGGCCGCCCTCAACAAGCAGATGGGTCTCAGCCGTCCGCTCTACGAACAATACGCCATCTGGTGGTGGCACCTCGCCCAGGGACGCCTCGGCTACTCTTACATCCAGCACACACCGGTCACACGCCTCCTCGGGATTTACACCGGTCGCACCCTTCTCCTCGACCTCTCGGCCCTCGGCCTCGCGGCGCTCGTCGCCCTCCTCGTCGGCCTCGTCCAAGGCTATCTCGCCGAACGCCCGCTCGGCAAGGTGATCGGCGTCTTCCAGATCGTCTTCTACGCCCTTCCCGTCTTCTTTATCGGCATCCTTCTCATCTACGTCTTCTCGATTCGCCTCAACTGGCTGCCTCCGGGCGGCATCGGACACCACGGACCTCTCTCCCGCCTGCGTCACCTCGTGCTCCCGGTCCTTACGCTCACCCTCCCCATCTCCGCCGGGCTCTCGCGTTATTTCGGGCATCAGGCCCGCCAGGAATACCGCCTTGACTACGTGCGCACCGCCCGCGCGCGCGGGCTCTCCGACCTGCGCGTTGCCCTCCACCACGTGCTCCGCAACGCCGTCCGCCCCTTCATCACCATGGTCGGCATGATGATCCCGGCCGTCTTCGTCGGCGACGTGCTCACCGAGAGCGTCTTCAACTACCCCGGGCTCGGCTGGCTTCTGTGGCGGTCCGCCCTCGATCAGGACTATCCCACCGTGAGCGCCATCACGCTTTTCATCGGTGTCCTTACGATTTTCGGCAATCTCATGGCCGATCCCATCAACAGC
>JAKAQQ010000016.1 GCA_021819635.1 Pseudomonadota bacterium | reverse complement strand
ATCTACGACGGGACGAGGATCTCGTCGCCGGGGCGGAGAAGCGCGTGGTAGACGAGATGAAGCGCGGCCGAACCGTTCGCGCAGCTCACGGCGTGGGCGGCTCCGGTCGCGGCGGCGAACTCCTTCTCGAAGGCGGCGCACTCGGGCCCTTCGCGCAGCGCCCCCGAACGCAGGACGGCGACGGCCGCCGCGATGTCTTCTTCGGCGAGAACGATGTGGGCCATGGAAAGCGGGCGGGGAGAACTCATGGGGACGGGGCCTCGAGAAGGTCCAACAGGGCGTGGAGGGGAACCGATTCGTCAAACCCGGCAACCGGCGGGGGGGTGCGGGCGCGCACGGCGTCGAGAAACACCCGCGCCTGACGGAGGTAGAGGTCGTCGCCCGGGACGGGGAGAGCCGTGCGTCCGGCCGCGTAAGTGGCACCGCCGTCCAGACTGTGGACGTAGGAAGGGCGGTCGGCCTCGATCGATCCCCAGAAGGTCCCGCGCTCGCCCTCGAGCTCGACGAACTGGACGAAGCCGGGACTCAGGAGGTCGCAGGCCACGTGAAACGGGCGTCCCTCCCGGTCCGTGCAGAGGAGGAGGACGGCGTCCTCGGCGTCGGCCGCGACCTCCTCGTCGCCGATCCGCCGCCGTGCCCGAAGCAGACGGCGATCGAGCACGCGGGCGTCGCCGAGCGGCCCGACGTACCAGAGGAGAAGGTCGAGCATGTGCACCGCCATCTCCCGAAGCGCCCCGCCGCCTTCGTCGCGCCGGTGTTTCCACGCCCGGTGCGATCCCCGACCGCCCAGGCGGAACCAGCCGTGGACGAGGGGGCCGAGCGGCCCGGCGGAAGGATCCTCGAGCGCAAGACGGCAGAGGCGGTGCCCCTCGGCGAAGACCGGGGCGTGGCGGTAGAGGTAGCCGACCATCCCGACGAGACGGCGGCGACGGGCGTCGGCGGCCAAGGCGGCGACTTCGGCGGCGGTGGACGCGAGGGGTTTCTCGCACAGGCAGTGCTTGCCGGCGGCGAGGCTCCGGGCAACCAGCGCGGCGTGGCTCGGGGTCGGGGTGGCGACGACCACCGCCTCGGCGGCGTCGTCCCAGACCGCCTCGACGTCGAGGGGGTCGAGCCCGAGACGCGCGGCCAGGGCCCGGGCCCGGGACGGCTCGACGTCGGCGATCGCGATGCGTTCGGCGCCGGCGGCGCGGAACGCACGGGCGTGTTTTTCGGCCTGCTTGCCGGCCCCGAGGATGGCGATGTCCATCAGCGTTCGGCGTCGTCCAGCCAGGGGGGCCAGGAGCGTGCACGGTTCGGTTCGCGCAGAGACTCCGGCAGCGGGACCCAGCGGGCGGGCACGCCGCGGGCGAGCATGCCCGGGGGCACGTCGCGGGTGACGACGGCCCCGGCGGCGACGAAACTCAGGGCGCCGATGCGCACGCCCGGACAGACCACCACGCCGCCTCCGAGCGTCACGTCGTCCTCGAGAACCGGCCCCTCGGGCCGGTAGGACGCGCGCCGCCGGAGCGGATAGCGGTCGTTGGTGAGCGTCACGTGCGGGCCGAGAAAGACCCGGCTGCCGATGGTCGTGTCGGTGGGGATGTAGCAGCCCGTCTCGATCTTGACGAAATCACCGATCCGTGTGCGCCCGTCGATGACGGTCGCGGTGCCGATCAGGACGTGGGCCCCCACGACCGTCTCTTCGCGGATGAGGACGTTGTGACCGGTGGCAAAATCGTCGCCCGCCCGGACGTCGCCGTAGACGATCGTGCCGGAACGGATGCGGGCCCGCCCCTCGAGGACGAACGGGCCACAGTCGGGCCGGTACCGCCAGCCCAAGCGGCAACCCGGATCCACCTCGGGCGGGCAGGCGGCCTCCAGGTAATGTTCGTCGTTCAACGCGATGGCTCCCACGGGCGCGAGCGTATTTTACCCGCCCTCCGCGTGCTCCCCGCGGGGGAGGTCCGCGCGGAGCGCGGCGAGCACCGTGCGCGCGGACCCGGTCGTGGGTCGCGCGGGATCGTCGATGAGCGCCCCCAGCTCCTCGACGGCGCGCGCGAGATCGTCGTTGACCACGAGATGCGCGTACTCCGGAGCGTGCTCGAGGACGGTGCGGGCGTCGGCGAAGCGGCGTGCGAGGGCCTCGGGATCGTCGGTTCCGCGGGCGCGAAGACGGCGCCCGAGTTCCGCGCACGACGGCGGCAGGACGAGGATCGAGACCGCCTCGGGCAGCACCGCCCGGACCTGGCGGGCCCCCTGCCAGTCGATATCAAGAAGCACGTCCTCCCCCCGGTCCCGGGCCAGGGCGACGGGCCGCGCGGGGGTCCCGTAGCCGTGACCGAACACCCAGGCGTGCTCGAGAAGTTCCCCCCTCCCGGCCAGACGCTGGAACTCCTCCGGGCTCACGAAGCGGTAATCGCGTCCGTCCATCTCCGTGGGCCGGCGGGGCCGCGTGGTGCACGAGACCGAGAAACGAAGAGACGGGCGACGCGCAAGAAGGGCGTGGATCAGGGTCGTCTTGCCCGCCCCCGAGGGGGCGCTCAGGATAAAGACCCGGCCGCTCACCGCGCGACGCCTCCCCGGATCCGGGCGGAGACCGCCCGCACCGTCTCCACGAGGACGGCCACGCGCGCCGGATCGACGTCCGGAAGGATGCCCTGACCCAGATTGAAAACATGACCCGGGCGCGGACCGTAGGCCTCGAGCAGCCGGGTCGCCTCACGGCGCACGTGTTCGTCCTCGCCGTAGAGCACGTAGGGATCCAGATTGCCCTGGAGCGCGCACCGTCCCCCGAGGGTGTCGTGGATCTCTTCGAGCTTGTGTCCTCCGTCGAGCCCGAGGGCGTCGAACCCGCCCTCGGCGAGGGCGCGGAAGCGGCTCGGGCCGCCGCCCCGGGTGTAAAACACGAGCGGGACCGTACGTGCCTCGGGGTGGGCGCGGAACTCCTCCACCAGGCGGTGGAGAACGGGAAGGACGAGACGCGCGTGCGTGCCCTCGTCGAGCAGCCCGCCCCAGGTGTCGAAGATCATCGCCACGCGAGCCCCGGCCACCACCTGGAGCGCGGCGTGATGCGCGATGTCGCGGGCAAAACGTTCGAGGAGGCGTTCCATGAAGGACGGCTCACGGTGGATCAGCGTCCGGGCCCGGGCAAACTCGCGGTCCCCGCCGCCTCCAAGGGCGTAGCACGCCATCGTCCAGGGCGAGGCGGCGAACCCGATGAGGGGAACCGTCGGGCCGAGTTCACGGACGACGAGCGTGACCGTCTCGTACACGTAGGCGAGCGACGCGTCGAGGCTCTCGCGTCCCGGAAGCCCCCCGAGATCCCGCTCCGTGGCGATGGGCCGCTCGAGGCGTGGCCCCTCCCCCTCCTGGAAACGGAAACCGAGGCCCCAAGCGTCGGCCAAGGCGAGAATGTCGGAGAAGACCACCGCCGCGTCGAGCGGAAAGCGCCGCAGGGGTTGGAGCGTCACCTCCATCGCCCGCTCGGGCGTGCGGAGGAGCGCGAGGAAACTCCCCGCCGTCCGACGGGCCTCCCGGTATTCGGGGAGATAGCGCCCGGCCTGGCGCATGATCCAAAGCGGGGTGCGTGGAACAGGTTCGCGCCGCAACGCACGCAGGACCAGCGGGTCCCCCGTCCCCGCCGTCACGGTTCCTCCCCCCGTGCCGTCCGCCACGCGCGGTTGATGGCGGCCAAGGCCTCCCTCGGGTCGGCCGCGTCGCGCACCGGGCGACCGACGACAATGTGGTCCGCTCCGGCCCGGGCGGCCTCCTCCACGCTCGCCGTCCGTTTCTGATCGTCGGCGGGCTCTTCGCGGTTGAGCACGGGGCGGACCCCCGGGGTGACCACGAGAAGACGCGAACCGAGCGCCGCGCGCAGGAGGGCGGCCTCACGCACCGAGGCGACCACGCCGTCGGCCCCTGCCTCAAGCGCCCGCCGCGCACGCGAAAGGACGAGACTTGGCACGTCGCAGGCAAACCCGAGATCGCGCACGTCGCCCTCGTCGAGGCAGGTCAGCACGGTGACCGCCAGCACCCGGCTGCGCCCGCCGGCGGCGTCGACCGCAGCCTCAAGGATGGCCTGATTGCCGTGCACGGTCAAAAAATCGACCCCCCGCGCCACCAAGCGGGTCACGGCCCGGGCGACGGTCGCCGGGATATCGAACAGCTTGACATCGGCGAAGATCGCCTTGTCCCGTGCGCGCAACGCCTCGGCCACGGTCCAGAAATCCCCACCCGCCAGCAGCTCAAGCCCGAGCTTGTAGATCCGGGCTTCTTCCCCGAGGCGGTCCGCAAGGGCCAGCGCCCGCGGCGCGTCGGGGACGTCGAGGGCGACGATCACCGACCCGCTCGGTGGGCCGCTCACGCCCCTCCCTCCGGCCGTCGCCGGCCGAAGGTCTCGGTGAGAACCTCCGTGAGGATCCGCTCGTCGTAATCCGCGCTCAGCACCGCCCGTCCCAGCTCTTCAAGGAAGATCATCCGTAGTTTACCCGCCCGCACCTTCTTGTCCCTCGCCATGAGAGCGCGGATGCGTGCGGGATCGGCGGCGGGCGGCTCGGTCGGAAGGCCGAGCGAGCGGAGCAGCGCGGGCACCCGCGCACGGTCCGCGTCCGTGAGCCAGCCGAAGCGGCGGGAACACTCGGCGGCGAGATCCAAGCCCACGGCCACGGCCTCGCCGTGGCGCCAGCGTACGTAACCGTCGTGGGTCTCGATGGCGTGCGCAAACGTATGCCCAAGGTTGAGAAGCGCCCGCGGCCCCTCCTCGTACGGATCGCGCGTGACAACCTCGACCTTGTGCCGGATCGAGCGGGCCACGGCCTCGGCCACCACGGCGGTTTGGCGGGTCCGGAGATCCGCCGCGTGGTCCTCGAGCCAGGCGAGGAAGGGCGCGTCGAAGGCGAGCGCGTACTTGAGGACCTCGGCCAGGCCGGCCCGGTAGTCCCGCGTCGACAGGGTCGCGAGGAGGCGGACGTCGACGACGACGGACGTGGGGAAGCAGAACGTTCCGAGAGCGTTTTTGGCAAGGGGATGGTCCACCCCGGTCTTGCCGCCGAGCGCGGCGTCCACCTGGGCCAGGAGTGTCGTCGGGACGAGGGCGTACTCGACCCCGCGGAGGTAGACCGACGCCACAAAACCGGTGAGATCACCGACCATGCCACCGCCGAGCCCGATGAGGAGCGCGTCGCGTCCGAAGCCCTCGCGAAGGAGACGGCCGGCGACCGCGTGGGCGGTGCGGGCGGTCTTCGTGCGCTCCCCCTCGGGAAGCACGACCGAGAGCCGACGGCGCGACCGGAGAGCCGCCTCGAGCCGCGGGAGGTAATGCGGCGCAATCCCACGGTCGCTCACGATCACGACGTCGCGTCCCGCCGCGAGAGAGAGGAGCGGGCCGCCGACGGCGAACACGTCGTCGACGAGCACGATCCTCGAGCCGGCGCGCGGCGGCGGTGGGGCGATCATCCAGTGCGCGGACACGGCACCTCCCAGCCCCGCGCGGCCAAGCCCGCGAGAACACGTTCGAGCACGTCCCCGGGCCCGTACCCCACGGTCTCCACGACCAGGTGGGCCAAGGTCCCGTAGTGGGGGAGACGCGCGGCGTTGGTCCGGGCGAGCGCGTCCGATCCGCCGGACAGCAAGGGACGCGTCCCGTCCCCGGCAAGGCGGCGGCGCTGCTCCTCCTCCGAGACCGCGAGGTAGACCACCGTCGCCTTACGGGCGAGGAGAAGGCGGTTTCGGGCGGCGAGCACAACCCCGCCCCCGGGGCTGAGGACGCAGGGGGGACCGTCGAGGACGGTGTTCAGGAGACAGCTTTCGCGACGACGGAATTCCCGTTCACGGCCTGTGGCAAAGAGCGCCGCAACCGGCGCGCCCAAGCGTTCCTCGAGGAGTCGATCGAGGTCGACGTGGGGGCGACCGAGGCGCCGGGCCAGCAGTGCGCCCACGGTGGTTTTCCCGACCCCCATCGGGCCGATCAGGCACAGCGTCGGCTCCCGCGCGGGGCGGGCCGACGCCGTCACGGACGTGGGTTGGGGGCTCCGCCCGTCGTCCGCTCGGTCAGAATCCCCCCGGGCGCTTCGCTCAGCACTTCGAGACGGGGGTCGTGCCCATCGATTCGGACGAGATAGCAACCCCGCTCGGGATCGGCCCCGAGGCGGCAGGATCCGGGTGTCGCGAGGGCGTTCGGGACCACGACAACAGGGGAGCCCTCGAGACGCCCTCCAAGGGCCCGGAACTCAAGACGGGTCCCGGCCGGAAGAAGTCCCCCTCCGGCGGCGGTCACCGAAACCAGCTCGCGGGTCCCTCCCGGCGCCGATTGACTCCCGACGAGCCGGATGCGGGCCCGCCCGTGGGCGACGGCAAAGGCGGTGTGGGCCGTCACGGGGCCGTGCCGTCCCGTGGTCCGGGCGCTCACCTCGACCGTTCCGTATCCTCCGGCGCCCAACGCGGAGGCGCTCTCCTGCCAAAGAACGCTGCAACGCCCGTCACGGAGAACGCAGTCCGCGGGAAGAGCGCCGCGGCTCGACCCGAGAGCGATCTGCGTTCCGTCGGCCAGGGGAAGCCCATCTCTGCCGGTGCCCACAACGAGCAGGGTCTCGGACGCGCGGCCTCCCGGCGCTCCGAGGTTGAGGACGGTGGGGACGACGGCGAGAAGTGCGCCGTGGGTAGGAGCGGAGGGATGGAACGCTTCCGAAACCGTCCCGACGCCGGGGCCGCTCCTTCCCACGAGGCGGGCGAGGACGCGGAACGATCCGCCGGTCGCGGGAACGGTGAGACGCGCGACAGCCTCGCCGCCCACCCCGCTATGGACGAGCGCCGCCCCCAGAAGAGTCTGCGGTCCGCCCAGGACACGCAGGGCAACGGGCCGTCCGACTTCGGGCACCCCCGCGGGGCTCCGCACGATGAAACCGACACGCACGGGCGTCCCGGGAGCCACGTAACGCGGTGGGGAAGACGCGCCCGGAACGACGGCGTCGACCACGGCAGGAGCCGAAGACGAGATGGTGACACTGCCCACCGCGATGAGAGTCGCCCCGCTCGTCTGGACGGTGGCCTGAATGGTGTCGACGCCGGTGCAACCCGTCCCGGCGGTGTAGGTCGCGACCGCCTCCCCCGAAGCGTTCGTGGTCACGCTGGCGGTGATCGTCGCTTCCTTGTTGAGGACGCAGTTGGAACTGAAGTTCACCGTCGTCGCGGTCGAGTCCGCCGTCCCGTTGCTGTACTCCAGCACGGCGGTCACGCTGGCCGTGCCCCCGGGGGCGATCGTCGACGGGCTCACGGCGAGGGTCCCGCTCGTGAAGGTTCCGTTCACCACGCTTCCGATCTCGAGCTGCCCGCTCACCGTTGACGTCGAGGTAAACCCCTGGCTTCCCCCGCAGGCGGCCAGCAAGAGAAGCAGGCCCGAGGCGAGGAGAACACGGGAGGTGGTGCGAAAGAGGGACACATTCATGAGAGGCTTCTCCGGACCGGGAACGTCACGCAACCTACTGAACGTTGCGCAGGCTGGAACTCAGGATCTTCGGGGTCACGAAGACGAGGAGTTCCGCCTTGTCGTTTTTGACCTGAACGCTGCGGAACAACCAGCCGAGGAGGGGAATGTCGCCAAGGAGCGGGACCTTGCTGATGGTCCGATCGCGTGTGGTCTCGTAGATGCCGCCGAGCACCACCGTGTCGCCGTTGTCGACGAGCACCTGGGTGTGAACCGACCGGGTGTCAATGGCGGGGACAAAGCCCCCGGTCCCCGTCGGGACTTCCTGGCCCACGGTGTCGTTGCGGACTTCGATGGTCATGACGATGCGGTTGTCCGGGGTGATCTGCGGGGTGACCTCGAGCCGGAGGACGGCTTTCTTGAAAGCCACGGCTGTCGCCCCGCTGGAGGCGGCTTCCTGGTAGGGAATCTCGACACCTTGCTCGATCAGCGCCTTCTGTTGGTCGGCGGTGATCACTTTCGGGCTCGAGACCACCTCGCCGAGTCCCTCCGACTGGAGGGCCGAAAGCTCGAGATTGACCAAGTAATTCGAGTTCAGGATACCGACGGCGAGCGTCCCCACGGGATTGGTGGACGGGACGTTGACACTCAGCTGGTCGTTCAGGGCCGGAGGCGTGAGCGGAAAAAACGATCCCGTGCTGTTGTAGTTGGTGAGCGCGGACTGGTCAATCGTGTTGTTGCCGTTGAGATCGCCGGACATGCTCAGAAGGTTCTGCGAGCCGAGCTGATGCACGCCGGCCAACCCGATCTGTGCGCCGAGCGCCCGAGTGAAGGTGTCGTTAGCCACGACAATGCGCGAGGAGATGAGAACCTGTTTGACGGGAATGTCGAGCGCGTGGACCAGGCGACGGACCGCGTGCAGGCGTGTTTCCGTGTCGCGGACAATCAGCATGTTGGTCCGCGCATCGACGGTCACACTCCCGCGGTGACCCAGAAGATGCTTCTGGGCCTGAATGAGCGCGGACAGGGCGTTGGCCTTGGCGTAGTTGATGGGGATGAAGGCCGTGTGGAGAGGGCTCAGCTCCGCCAGGGTGCTCGCCGAGGCCGCCTCCAGGCGGGCCCGCTGGGCAAGGATGGCCGCGGGACCGACCATGACCACGTTCCCCTGACGAATCATGGTCAGCCCTTCGGTCTCAAGAATGATGTGAAGGGCCTGATCCCACGGGACGGCGTGCAGCCGCAGGGTGATGTGGCCGTGAACGTCGTCCGCGACGACCATGTTGAGCTTGCTGACGTCGGCCAGAATCTGCAGCACCGCACGCACGGGGATGCTCTGAAAATCAAGGCTGATCCGCCGTCCGGTGAACACCCTCTGGCGGAGGCGGGCCAAGGCCGCCGGGGTCAGCGGTTTGAGCTCGACCGCGAAAAGGCGGTTGGTCTGGAAGGAAAGCTGCTGGAAATGCCCGATCCCGCGAATGCGGATCTCGGCCGCACCGTCGGGCAGTTGCCGGGCGCTGAACCAGCGAACAGGGGTGGCAAAATCCGTGACCAGATAGCGGCGACGAAGACGACGGCTCAGTCGGGTATGGGGAAACAGCACGGTCAGCCGATGCCCCACCTGGTGGACGATGCCGGTCACAGTCGAGGTGCTGAGGCGAACGTAGACACGGCCCGCGCCGTACGCCGTGCGGTGAAATTTGAGGTCCAGAATCCGTGGAACGAACGACGGGACG
>JAKAQQ010000015.1 GCA_021819635.1 Pseudomonadota bacterium | reverse complement strand
GCGGTGCTCGCCGAGGGCGAGAGCATCATCGACAACGCCGCCTGCGAGCCCGAGGTCGTGGACCTCGCCCGCTGCCTCACCCGCATGGGGGCGCGGATCCGCGGCGCGGGGACGGACCACATCGTTGTCGAGGGGGTACCGCGTCTCCACGGCGCCCGCCACCGCATCCTCCCCGACCGCATCGAGACCGGAACCTACCTCACCGCCGCGCTCCTCACCCGCGGCCACGTCCGGCTCAAGCAGACCCGCCTGGACATCCTCGAGGCCGTCGTCGAGAAGCTGCGCGAGGCCGGGGCCGAGATCGCCCATGGCCCCGACTGGATCGAGCTCGGCATGACCCGCCGTCCGCGGGCGGTCGACGTCACCACCGCGCCCTACCCGGGTTTCCCGACCGACATGCAGGCCCAGTTCACGGCGCTGAACGCCGTGGCCGAAGGGGTGGGAACGGTGCGTGAGACGATCTTCGAAAACCGTTTCATGCATGTCCACGAGCTCCAGCGCATGGGGGCGGACATCCGCCTCTCGGGACGGACGGCCATCGTTCGCGGTGTCCCGAGCCTGCAGTCGGCGCCCGTGACCGCAACGGATCTTCGGGCCTCGGCGAGCCTCGTCCTCGCCGGTCTCGGCGCCGAGGGGACGACGCTGGTCGACTGCATCCACCACATCGACCGCGGCTACGAATGCATCGAGGAAAAGCTGACCCAGCTCGGCGCGCGCATCCGCCGGATTACCGCCGGTGGGGCGCCGCTGCCGTCCCCGCGGGCGACGGAACCGGAGCCCAGGCCCAGTGCCATGGCTCGTGGATGAAGCCCCAGGGATTGCCGCGCGGGTAGGAGAGCCGAAAACCGAAGCGTCCGGCGTGCGCGCGCAACCACGCGCCGGCGGCGGACGCTTCAAACGTTTCCTCGAGCACGGGATGCGCGGCCTCGGCGAGATCGAGGGCGCGCCCGGTGTGGTGTTCGCTGTAGCCCGGCGGGGCGACGACGCGGAGCGCGTCCTCGAGACGCTCCCCCCGCTCGAGCCGCCGGCGGACGAGCGCCGCCTGGCGGTCGAGATCACGAAAGCTCGAGACCACGACGAGATCGAGACCCTCGGCGCGGGCGGCGGCGAGAAGAGCCCGCCACGCGGTGGCCGCCTCCGGAAGGAGTCGCACCGGACGGCCCGCGGCGTCCTCGCCGCATGTCTCGAGGCGCGCGGCGAGCGGCATGCGCGGGAGACCACGCGCGGCGATCCACGCGGCGGGGATCTCGAGCGACGCGTGCAGGAGGCGGATCCGCTCCTTTTCATCCTCGGGGAGCGCGGCCCCGGTGGGGGCCGGAGGGTCGGGCGGGCAGTCGGTCACGGCCGTTTGCGTGGAGGGGCCCGTGTATAATGCCCGAGCGCGGGGCCTTGGGGCACGACTCCACCTCACGCTCCTGGCCGGAAGGTGTTTCCCGAGGTCCGGGCAACCGGCTGCGATGCGGTTCTTGCTCGAGGAGTTCCTATGCACGAACGGTCCCTCCCCTCCGAAACCGCGCCCGCGCGCGGCGGCCTGATCGGCTGGATCGACGCCCGCTTCCCGCTTACCCAGTTGTGGCGTTCCCAGGTGAGCGAGTACTACGCTCCCAAGAACTTCAACTTCTGGTACTTCTTCGGATCTCTGGCGCTCCTGGTGCTGGTCAACCAGATCGTGACCGGCATTTTTCTCGCCATGAGTTACCAACCGAACGTGCATCTCGCCTTCGCCTCGGTCCAGTACATCATGCGCGACGTGCACTGGGGCTGGCTTATCCGCTACATGCACACGACGGGCGCCTCGCTCTTTTTCGTGGTCGTCTACCTCCACATGTTCCGTGGCCTCATGTACGGTTCGTACAAGAAGCCGCGCGAGCTTCTCTGGCTGCTCGGCATGCTCATTTACCTCTGCCTGATGGCCGAGGCGTTCATGGGCTATCTCCTTCCTTGGGGGCAGATGTCCTACTGGGGGGCGGAGGTCATCACCTCCCTCTACGGCGCGATTCCGTGGGTCGGCAGTTCCCTCGAGATCTGGATCCGCGGCGATTTCGGCGTGACCCAGGCCACGCTGGACCGTTTCTTCGCGCTCCACGTCGTGGCGATTCCCCTCCTTCTGATCCTCCTGGTGGCGATGCACCTCCTCGCGCTTCACCAGGTTGGATCGAACAACCCCGACGGGATCGAGATCCACGATCATCTCGACCCGAAAACCGGCAAGCCCGTCGACGGCATTCCGTTCCACCCCTACTACACCGTCAAGGATCTCGTGGGGGTCGGCGTGTTCCTCATCGTCGCCGCCATCATCGTTTTCTACGCGCCCTCGGGGGGCGGTCTGTTCATCGACCCCAACAATTTCCAGCCGGCGAACTTCATGCAGACACCGCCGGACATCCATCCGCTCTGGTTCTTCACGCCCTACTACGCCATTCTGCGCTCCTTCCCGAACAAGCAGTTCGGTGTGGCCTCGCTGGCGATGTCGATCCTGCTGCTCTTTGCCCTTCCCTGGATTGACCGGCACCCGATCCGCTCGATCCGCTACCGCTCCTGGGCGTACCGCGGCGCCGTCGTTCTCTTCGGACTCACCTTCCTTGTCCTTGGCGTGATCGGCATGGCGCCGGCCACGCTCTTCTGGCAGCGCCTCGGTGCGGGCGTCGCCCTCGTGTACTTTCTGTTTTTTGTCGTGGCCTGGACGTACGCCCAACGACCGACGTCGCGGCGGCTGCTGACGACGCTCGCCGCGGTTTTCGTGGTCCTCGGCCTCCTCATCTGGCGCTTCTACCTTCCGAGCATCGCCGGCATCATCTGGCGCACCTCGCTCATTCCGTTCGCCTACGCGCTCCTCTTCCTGCTCGTCCCGGTCTTCTTCCCGGGGCTCCTCCGTGATCGACCGGTTCCCGAAAGGGTGAGGATGCGATGATGCGCACGCTCGTCTCTCGACTCGCGCCCGTCCTCGCGGCGCTTCTCGTGGCCCCCGCCGTCTGCGCGGCCCCGCTCACTCCGCCGCTCCTCCACGCCCCGGTGAACGTGGCCGATACCGCGTCGCTCCAGCGTGGGGCCCGCGATTTCGTCAACTACTGCATGGGCTGCCACGAACTCAAGTACGAACGCTGGAGCCGCCTCGGTCGCGACCTCAAACTCGGCCCGAAGGCCCTGCGCCGACTGATGTTCCTCCAGACCAAGCCCTTCCAGATGATGACCAACGCCATGCCCGAGGCCGAGGCCGCCAAGTTTTTCGGCATCCCCCCCCCGGACCTCTCGGTCATGGCCTCGCAGCAAGGCGCGAACTGGATCTACACCTACCTTCAGAGTTTCTATCTGGATTCCGCGCGCCCCACGGGGGTGAACAACCTTGTGTTCCCCAACACGGCGATGCCCGACCCCTTCTGGCACCTTCAGGGGCTCCGTCGGGCGGTCTTTCGCAAAGTGCTGCGCAACGGATCGGTCCGTCACCGCTTTGTCCGTTTCGTGACGGTGGTGCCCGGAACGATGCCCGCCGCGGCGTTCCGCCGCCGGGTCGGCAACATCACGAACTTCCTCGTCTACGTCGCCAACCCCGACCGTCTCAAGTCCATGGCTCTCGGCATCCGCGTCCTTGCGTTTCTCGTCATCTTCACGCTCTTCGCCTATCTTCTGAAGCGCGAGATTTGGAAGGACGTTCACCACTGAGACAGCCCTTGTGTGCCCCGCGCCCTTGAAGAGCGCGGCCCCCCTGTTGCGCGTTTGGTCCGCCCGATGAAACCCCGTCGCCCCTACTTCCTGAGAGCCGTCCTCGACTGGATCGCGGACAACGGCTGGACGCCAAACGTCTTGGTTGACGCGCATTGTCCAGGGGTCATGGGGATTCCTCCCGATCGTCTCCAGGACGGACGGGTGGTGCTCGACGTTGGACCCGACGCCTGCCCGGATTTCCTCTTTGACGGCGAGACCCTTCGCGGGCATCTCCGTTTCGGATCCGTGGCGACCGCGGTTGTGATTCCCACCGCCGCGGTCCTGGCGATCTTTGCCCGCGAGAATCAGCAAGGACTTCTCTTCACCGACGAAGAGAACGAAGAGAGCGGGGAAGGCAGCGGACCGGGCTCCGCTCCCCCGCCCGGGAGAGGGCGGCCCCGTCTCTACCGGGTCAAGTAGCCCTCCCCACGGTTGGATCCGGAGGGTTCCCCGTTCGCGTGACACCACCGGTTGTCCGGAGGCTGATTCTGGCTCGGGGCCGGTTCCTGCGGTCCGTCCCACGGAACCTCGAGGGTCCCGCCGCCACGCCCGCTCCCGTCTCGTGGGCATTGCCGAAGCGGCCCCCGGCGCGTCCTGCCGTTCGCCCGGGTGGAACGCGGGCGCGACGCGCCCGCGATGTCGCGCGACGGCGTCCGCCCCCGTCTGTGTCCGAACCCCTGTCCCGCGGCGCCTACCAGATTTCCGGGGCCCAGCTTTCTTCCTTGTGGGCCCCGCCGATTGAGCCCACCCGTATGACCGTATCGCTCAGGTAGTGGTAGGGGGGGACGGGGAGGTTGAGGGGCGCGGGCGAGCCGATGAGCACGCGGCCCGCGAAGTCGTACATCGAGCCGTGGCAAGGGCAGTGGAACCCGCCTTTCCATTGCGGGCCGAGGGACCCACCGGGCTGCGGGACGTAGTCGGGGATGCAGCCGAGGTGGGTGCAGATCCCGACGAGCACCAGGTATTCCTTCTTGATCGAGCGCCAGTAGGCGTAGACGCCCTGGGGCATGTTGGGGGGCTGCTGCGCCTGACGGTTGTGGGGGTCCTTGAGTTCGGAGTCCATCGAAGGGAGGATCTCGAGCTGGTGGGGCGTGCGCCGGAGCACCCAGACGGGCTTGTGGCGCCAGATCACGGTGATGAGTTCGGCGGGCCTGATTTTGGAGATGTCGACATCCACCGGCTGGGCGTTGGCCACGGCCTTGCGGCTCGGGTTCATGCTGCCGATGAACGGGGCGGCGGCGCTCGCCACGCCAACGGCGCCCACGACGCTCGTGGCGGTGATGAGGAAGCGTCGGCGCGAGCGGTCGAAGGCACGGTCTTCGGGAGTCGCGTCCGAGGCGTGCGGCGCGGACGCGCGGGCGTCGGCGGCAATCTTCCCCCCCGGGGC
Source organism: Pseudomonadota bacterium (assembly GCA_021819635.1). GTDB lineage: Bacteria > Pseudomonadota > Gammaproteobacteria > JAKAQQ01 > JAKAQQ01 > JAKAQQ01. The sequence goes on along the minus strand of JAKAQQ010000015.1, from coordinate 4,121 downwards.
TTTCGGTGTCTTGCTCACGGATGCATCTCCCACGGTGTGATGGCGGCAGGACGGACACGCGCACCGCCCCCGGCGGGGGCGACGGCCGCTCGCCGTAAGGTGCGGCGTGAACCACTATAGGATAAGCCTTTCCGCCCGCTCGCGCAGGAGCACGACCCGTCTACGGCCGTGCCCCGGAGAGGAGACGGGCGTAGAGATCGGTGTCGCGCGGGCGGTGCGTGACCACGACGAGCCGCTCGAAGCGGTCCGTGGCGGGACGCAGCACGGCGAGGGCGATGCGCGCTGCGCGCTCGGCCGGAAAGCCGTACGCCCCGGTCGCGATGCAGGGGAAAGCGACGCTTTGCGCGTCCACCTCGGCCGCGCGCGCGAGGCTTGCCCGGTAGGCGCGGGCAAGGACGGCGTCCTCGTCCGCCTCGCCGCCCCTCCAGACGGGCCCCACGGTGTGAACGACCCAGCGGGCCGGGAGCCGGAAGCCCGCGGTGACGCGTGCCTCCCCGGGCGGGCAGGGGGCGAGGACCCTTGCGGCCGCAAGGAGTTCGGGCCCGGCGGCGCGGTGGATGGCCCCGTCCACCCCGCCCCCGCCCAGAAGCGTCGTGTTCGCCGCGTTCACGATCGCGTCAACGGCGAGGGCGGTGATGTCCCCTTCGAGGAGCTCAATGCGGCCGGTCACGGGGGGCTCGGAGAAATTCCCTGTCTACAGGATAGGGCCGCGGGGCCCCTTCCGCCGGTCCGCCGTCCCCGGCGGTGGGCCTTAAGATGGATTCGGACGGTCGAGCGGCCTTCCGGAGGTGTTCGCCATGCGGCAGGTCGAGCGGCGACGTGGCCTCTTTCCCTCCCTCGGGGTGGGCGTGGTCTACCCTTTTTTCGGAGCCGCCTGGCTTCTTCTGGCTTGGACCGTCGCCGGGCTTTTCCGGTCCCCCGAGTCCGCCCTCGTCGCCTTCCTGTTTCTCACGATCGCCTTCCTCGGCCTGTCGACGATCGTCGTTCTCCTCCTCGACCGCGGCCACGCCCGTGAGGCCCGGGCGCGGGAACGGGCCCGGGCTCACCAGTTCGACCAGGTGCTCAAGTTCCGCATCATGACCGAGCAGGCCCGGGATATGAGCGCCCTCCTGACGCCCGACGGGCGGTTCGTCTACGTGAGCCCGTCGTACCGGACGGTGCTCGGGCTCGACCCCGAGGATCTCCTCCGGAAGTGTTTTGCCGATCTCCTCCACCCCGACGACGCCCAGAGGCTCGGGACGTGGCGGCCGGCCCGCCTCGCCCAGTACCGGCTGCGCGACGCCGCAGGGGATTGGCACTGGATGGAGGGTTACTGCTACGAGGTCCGCTGGCAGGACCGCCCTTACGTGGTCGGGGTGGCGCGCGACGTCACCGAGCTCAGACGGGCGCAGCGGGCGGTGATCGAGTACGCCACCCAGGTGCGGGCGCTCTCGCGGCGCATGCTCTCCGTCCAGGAAGAGGAGCGTCGCCATATCGCCCGGGAACTCCACGACGAGGTCGGTCAAACGCTCACCGCCTCCAAAGTTGCGCTCACGAGCCTCACCCGGGGCCTCGGGCCCGAGTTTCGGGCGGGGGTCCGGGATCTCGATCTCGGGCTTGACCGCGTGCTCGAGATCGTCCGCACGCTTTCGCGGGATCTCCGCCCCGCGGTGCTCGACGATTTTGGACTCGGGGCGGCGCTGCGACGTCTCGTCGCGCTCTGGGGCGAGGACGGGCGGGGCGGAATCGTGCTCGCCTGCGATCCCGACCCCTTGCCGCGCTATCCGGCCGAAGTCGAGACCGTGGCCTACCGAGTCGTCCAGGAGGCGCTCACGAACGCCCGCCGTCACGCCGGCGCCGCCGCCGTCAGGGTGCGGATCCGGGGACGGGGCGGGGAACTCGTCCTGCGGGTCGAGGACGACGGCCGCGGCTTCGACGCCGAGGCCGTGCGTCGCCGCGCGCTCGCCGGGGAGAGCTTCGGTGTCCTCGGCATGGAGGAGCGGGTGCGTCTCCTCGGGGGGCGGTTCCTTTTGGCGAGCCGCCCCGGGGCGGGGACGGTCGTCGAGGCCCGGCTTCCCGTCGTGGAGGGGGCGAAGGAGGCCGGGGCGGGCGGCTGAGGCTGGCGCGCGGCGGCACTTCGCGGCATACTGGCCGCGTCCCCTGCGGAGGGCGCCCGATGGAACCCCGTCTTCGTGTGCTCGTGGTCGACGATCACCCGCTCTTTCTCGAGTCGGCGGTCGGACTCCTCATGAGCCAGCCGGGCGTCGAGGTTGTGGGCATGGCCCGCACGGGCTCGGAGGCGATCGATCTCGCGTCGTCTCTCGTGCCGGACGTCGTTTTTCTTGATGTGGCCATGCCCGAACTCGACGGCTGGGCCACGGCGCGCGCGCTGCGCGCCCTCGCCCGCCCCCCCGAGGTGATTTTCGTGACCCTCTACGACGAGCCGGAATACGCCCAGCGGGCCCGCGAGTTCGGGGCGGTCGCCCTGATCAACAAGATCGAATTTACCGCCGTCGTCGGTCCGGTTCTCGAGTCACTGATCACCCGCCGAGGGGGAGGCTGAGTCCTCCTCCTCGGCGGTGAGGATCGCGCGCAGGCGGACGATCCATTCGTGCGCCTCGAGGGGGTTGAGGCGCAGGGGGTCGAGGGTGCGGAGAGATGCCCGCAGGCGGTCCGGCACGGGGGGGGAGGGAACGGAGGGGGCGGAAGGGGGGGGGCCCCCCGCCGCCTCCCGGGCGCCGGCCTCGAGCGCGGCGAGCCGCTCCCGGGCGCGCGCGAGGACCGCGGGCGGGACGCCGGCCAGCGCCGCCACGTCCAGGCCGTGGCTTCGGGCCGCGGCCCCGGGCCGCACCTCGTGCAGAAGGACGAGCCGCCCGGCCTCGAGGCGCGCTTCGACGTGGAGGTTCACGGCCGCCGGGTGGTGGGTCGCGATCTCGGTGAGCTCGAAGTAGTGGGTCGCGAAGAGGGTGAGGGCACGCACCGATTCGAGAAGGTGCTCGGCCACCGCGAAGGCGAGGGCGAGCCCGTCGTAGGTGCCCGTTCCGCGTCCGATCTCGTCGAGAAGAACGAGGCTCCGGTCGGTGGCGTGGTGCAGGATGTGGGCCGTCTCGAGCATCTCGACCATGAAGGTCGAGCGTCCTCGGACCAGCTCGTCCCCGGCCCCGATGCGGGTGAAGAGGCGGTCGAAGGGACCGAGTTCCGCCCGTGCGGCCGGCACGTACGAGCCGGCGTAGGCGAGGACGACGGCCAGCGCCGCCTGACGCATGAACGTGCTCTTCCCACCCATGTTGGGCCCGGTGAGGATGGCAAGGCGCCGTTCGTCGTCGAGTCTGAGATCGTTCGGCACGAAGGGCTCGGAGAGGCTCGTCTCGAGGACGGGGTGGCGGGCGCGCTCGAGGATCAGCCGGGGGGTCGGGACAAAGACGGGGCGGCTCCAGCCGAGCGCCTGCGCCCGCTCGGCGAAGGCCGCGAGTACGTCGACAGCCGCGGCGGCGCGGGCGGTTCGGGCGAGGGTTTCGGCGCGTTCGGCGAGGTCCGCGACGAGGGCGTCGAAAAGTTCCCGTTCGCGTTCGAGGGCGCGGTCCCGGGCGGCCAGGAGGCGCCCGGTGAAGTCCTCGAGTTCCGGGCAGGTGTAGCGCTCGACGTCCTTGAGGGTCTGGCGGCGGACGTAGTCCGGAGGAACGGAGGGCGCGAACGGGCGCGGGACTTCGAGACTGTAGCCGAGAAGGCGCTGGTGGCGGAGACGGAGGCTCGGGATGCCCGTCCGCGTCCTCTCGCGCGCTTCGAACGCGACGAGCGCCCGCCCGCTGTCGCGGTCGAGGTCGTGGAGTTCGTCGAGTTCCGGGTCGTAGCCCGGGGCGAAGAGGCCTCCTTCCTTGAGGGTGGCCGGGACGTCGGCCACGAGCGCGCGCGTGAGCCGTTCCCCGACGCCGGGCAGGGGGTCGAGGTCGGCGCGGAGCGAGGCGAGGAGCGGGACGTCCGCGAGCGGTGCCGTGGCCTCGGCGAGCGCGGCCACGGCACCGAGACCACGACGGAGCGCCTCGAGCTCGCGCGGGCGTGTCCGGCGAAGCACGAGTCGGGTCGCAATGCGTTCGAGGTCGGCAAGGTCGTCAAGGGCGGCGCGGGCGGACGCGAGGACGGAG
>JAKAQQ010000014.1 GCA_021819635.1 Pseudomonadota bacterium | reverse complement strand
TGCTAGTCTGAGCGAAGACAACGTGAGGGCACGCGTGCATGCTTGTTTCGACCAATGCCTTTTTTCTCACCGGGGGCTTTTTGCTCGGGGTGGGCTGCGGGATTGTGATTGCGCGTTGGGGCGGGCGTCGCCGCACGGAAGAGGCCCGGAGCCTCGCCCAAGAGTGCGCGAGACGGGGAGGCGAAATCGAGGTGCTCCGCGCCGAGACACGGCAGCGGGCGGAAGACAACGCCCGTCTCGACGAGAGGGCGCGCTTGACGGAGCGTGCCCTTGAGGAACAACGGGCGTTCGTCACCCAGATGGAGCAGAAACTAACCGAGACCTTCCGCCAGCTCTCCTCCGGGGTTGTCGGCGAACAAACCCAGAAGTTTCTGGGGCTTGCCGAACACACGTTCCGGCGTGAACTCGAACAACGGGAGCTGCGCCTTGGGCAACTGTTCCGGCCGCTTCAGGAGACCCTCGGACGCTTCGACCAGAAAATCGAGGAACTCGAGAAGATGCGAACTCAGGAAGAGGCTACTTTGCGCGAGCAGATCCGCAGTCTCGCCGAGGTCCACTTGCCGCGCATCGAGCAGCAGACCGAGGAACTCACCCGTGCGCTTTCCCAGCCGGGCGCCCGCGGCCGCTGGGGGGAACTTCAACTTCGGCGCGTGGTCGAGCTTGCCGGGCTCGTGGAGCATGTCGATTTCGAACTCCAGTCGGTGCACATCCAGGACGGGCGGACGTTCCGCCCGGACGCGGTGGTCCATCTCCCCGGCGGCCGGAGCCTCGTGATCGACGCGAAGACGCCCATCGACGCCTATCTCGAGGCGCTGGCGGCTTCCGCCGACGATGCCGAGGGCCATCTCCGTCGGCACGCCCGGCAGATCCGCGCCCACATCGACGAACTGGTCCGCCGCTCTTACCCCGATGCCGTCGCGGGCTCGCCCGACTTCACGATTCTCTTTCTCCCGGGTGAGATGATGTTCCGTGCGGCCGCCGAAGCCGACCCGGACCTGATCGAGTACGGGATTGCGAAGGGGATCCTGCTCACCACCCCGCTTACGCTCGTGGCCCTCCTCAAGGCGGTCGCCTACGGCTGGCAGCAGGAAAAGACGGCGCGCAATCTGGCCGCCGTCGTCGCTCAGGCACGCGAGCTCCGCGGGCGACTCGGGAAATTTCTCGAACACTGGGGTAAGGTTGGTGAAAAATTGGATCAGGCCGTGCGCGCGTACAACGACGCCGTTGGGAGCTACCAGCGCCGTGTTCTTGTGACCCTGCGTCGTTTCGAGGAATTCGGAGGGGGCGGGGAAGGGGAGGCGACCCTCGAGCCTCCCGAGGCGCTGGCCGACCGACCGCTTCTTCCCCTGTCCGCAGGGACGACGGGCGACGAAGGCGGAGGGGACGGGGATGCCGCCTGAACACGCCCCGCATGGGTATACTCGGAAGGTTGGTTGACCAAGATGGCGAAACGAAGGGGCTGACGTGTTCGATTCCCACGACGAAATCCGCCGCGACGTGTCCGCCGTCGCGGAGTCCATGGTCGCTTGGCGCCGTTATCTCCACGAGCACCCCGAGCTTTCGTTCGAGGAGCACGAAACGAGCCGCTTCGTGGCCCGCGTTCTCGGTGAGACGGCGGGAATCGAGGTCGAACCCTGCGCCGGGACGAGTCTTGTGGCCCGTCTCAAGGGGCGCGGCAAGGGGCGCACGATCGCTCTTCGGGCCGACATGGACGCGCTTCCCGTCGAGGAAGAGAACGATGTCCCGTACCGCTCGCGTACGCCCGGCGTGATGCACGCCTGCGGCCACGACGGTCACGTCGCGATGCTGCTCGGGGCGATTCGTGTTCTCGCCGCGCGGCGGCACCGCCTGAACGGTGAACTCCGGTTCCTGTTTCAGCACGCCGAGGAAAAACTGCCGGGTGGGGCGGAAGCCATGGTGGCCGCCGGGGTCATGGATGGGGTCGACGCCGTTGCGGGCACGCATCTCTGGAGCGACGTCGACGTGGGCCGGATCGCGGTGACCTACGGGCAGATGATGGCCGCGCCCGACACCTTCCGGATCGCCGTCGAGGGACGGGGGGGGCACGCCTCGAGACCGCACCAGACCGTAGACAGTCTGGCCGTGGCGGCCCAGATTGTGACCAATCTTCAGCACATCGTCGCCCGCGAGATCGACCCGATGGTCTCGTTTGTCGTCAGCGTCTGCTCTTTTCACGCCGGGCGCACCCACAACGTCATCTCCGGGGAGGCGGTGCTCGAAGGGACGGTGCGGTCCTACGATCTGGCCCAGAGGGAACTGGCGGCACGCCGGGTTGCGGAGATCGCGCAGGGTGTGGCGGCCGCCCATCGCGCCCGATGCCGGATCGAGTACACGCGTGGTTACCGTCCGGTCGTCAATCACGAGGGGGTTACGCGTCTCCTCGATCGCACGGCGCAGGATCTCTTCGGTTCCGAAGCCATCGACTATTCCCAGCGCAACATGGGGGGGGAGGACTTCTCGGCGTTCCAGGCCCGTGCGCCAGGAGCGTTCTACTACGTGGGGTGCCGCAACGAAGCCCGGGGCATCGTCCATCCCAATCATCATCCACGCTTCGACATCGACGAGGCCTCGCTTGTCCACGGAGCCACCCTCCATTGCGCCTTCGCCCAGCGCCTTCTCGACGCGGAGTCCTTCGACGAGCCCGCGGGGTGAGCGCACCGCCGTCGCGTTGACCCTGGTTCCCCCGGGGACGTTTCTTGCGCTCGTCTTCTGGGGGGATCGCGTCCACCCTCTGATTGCGGGATTTCCTTTTTTCCCATCCGCCTTGGTGCTCTGGACCCTCGTCTCCGCGCTTTGTCTGGTCTTGGCCGAGCGGCTGGTGAGGACGACGCGATGAACGTGACGGTCCTTGCCCCCGTGCTCGCCTGGCTTCTGGCCCTCGGACTCGGGCTCGCCGCCCGCCGCGGTCTCCTCATGGATTACGAGCAGTGGGTTGTCGGCAAGCGGGCTCTCGGGGGGCTTTTTGTCTTCGTGCTTCTGGCCGGCGAGCTCTACACCACCTTCACGCTCCTGGGCGCGAGCGGATGGGCCGAGCGCTACGGGGCTCCGGCGTTCTACATCATCGCCTACGGTACCCTCGCTTACGTCGTGGGGTTCTGGTTTCTTCCGCCCTTGTGGAGGTACGGGCGACGCCACGGGCTCGTGAGCGAGCGGGATTTCTTTGCCCACCGTTACCGGAGCCCCGGGCTGGGCCGCCTGGCCGCCTGGGTGGGCCTTCTGGCCATGTTCCCCTACCTCGTTCTTCAGCTCCGGGCGCTTGGTCTCATCGTGTCGGTCACCTCGTCGGGCGTCATCGGGGCCCGTGTTGCCATCGTCGCTTCCGGAGCCGCGGTTGTGGTCTACGTCGCCGCCTCGGGGTTGCGTTCCTCGACTTGGACGGCTCTCGTGAAGGACGGACTCCTGCTCGGGCTGATTGGCGCCCTTGCCGTTGTTCTCCCCGCGCGGCTCGCCGGAGGCGTCGGCCCCCTGATTGCGGAACTGATGGCCCGCGATCCCCATCTCTTCGTCCTCCCGGCCCACGGCTACGACTCCGGTTGGTTCGTGACCACGGTCGCCCTCTCCGCGCTCGGGTTCTTTCTCTGGCCGCACACGTTCCCGGCGATCTTTTCCGCGCGCGGGGAGGGGGTCCTCCGACGCAGCACCGCGATTCTGCCGCTCTATCAGCTCCTCCTCGTCGCCGTCTTTATTCTTGGTTTCACCGCCCGTGCGGTCGACCCCCATCTCCGCCACCACGACCGGGCTCTTCTCACGCTCGTGATGCGCACCACTCCGGTCTGGACGGGGGCACTGCTCGGCGCGGCGGGGGTCCTGACCGCGCTTGTTCCCTCGGCCCTCCTGCTCCTCACCATGGGTTCGGTCCTCTCGGCCGAGATCGTGGGTGCGGGTCGGCGTGCCTGGCTCACCGACGTGGCTCGGGCGCGGCTTGCCGTGGTGGCCGTCACGTTTCTTGCCGTGACCGTTGCGCTCCGCTCCCTCCACGGCATCGTGTTTCTGCTTCTTCTCGGCTATTCCTACGTGACCCAGCTTCTTCCGGCCGCGGTCTCGGGTCTCCGGAGTCGGCCGTGGTTCGGCACCGGGGGGGCCGTGGCCGGGATTCTCACCGGGGTGGCGGTGGTGAGCTTCGCGCTGCTCGCCCCCGGGGACTGGAGGGCATGCCTCTCGGCCGTGTTTCCCGCGCTTCTCTCGTGGAACGTGGGGTTTGTGGCGCTTGCCCTGAACGTTCTGGTGGCTTTTGCGGTTGGCCGGGTGCGGAACGATGCCCGCCGTCTTGCACCCCTCGCGGTGGAGGGGGGATGAGCGCGCGCCCGGTTGTCTACGCCACACGTGGCCTTGTGGCCACCTCCCAGCCGCTCGCGGCCTCGGCGGGGCTCTGGGCGCTTGAGCGGGGCGGAACCGCGGTCGACGCGGTCCTCACGGCCGCCATGGCCCTCACGGTCGTCGAACCGACCTCGAACGGCCTCGGCTCGGACGCCTTTGCCGTCGTCCTCGAAGGAGGTGTGACCACCGGCTACAACGGGTCGGGAGCCGCTCCCCTGGCCGCGGACATCGAGGCGGTGCGTGCACGGAGTCGCGACGGGCGCGTGCCCGAACGCGGCTGGACGCCCGTGACCGTTCCGGGGGCTCCAGCGGCCTGGGCCGATCTTCACGCCCGTTTCGGGCGCCTCCCTTGGGATGAACTCTTCGTGCCCGCCCGCCGCTACGCCCGGGACGGCTACCCGCTTGCACCCCGCACGGCGGAGAGCTGGAAGCGGGCGGCGGAGATCTTTCAGGGCCCGGAGTTTGCGGACTGGAGGGCGGTCTTCCTGCCCGCGGGTTTTACGCCCGACGCCGGCGCCCGGTGGGCAAGCCCCGAGCACGATCGCACCCTCGCGCTCCTCGCCAGAGAGGGCGCCGGGGCCTACTACCGCGGCCCTCTCGCCGCCCGCCTTGCCGAGGCGGCCCTCAAGGGCGGGGGCTGGCTTGCCGAGGAAGATCTCGAGGCCCACGAGGGGTTGTGGGTCGACCCTCTCACCGCGGTTCACGACGGGTGGGGCCTGTGCACGCTTCCCCCCAACAGCCAGGGTCTGGTGCTTCTCGAATCGCTTCTCGTTCTCGAAGCGTACCGGAGGGCCGGGGGACAGGGAGGGGGCCACGAGACGATCGAGGCTGTCAAGCGCGCCTTCGCCGATGCCCTGGAACGCCTTGGCGATCCCTCCGGTGCCGACGCCGTGCTGGCCCGGATGCTGGACGACACGCCCCATCACGAGGCGCTCGCCCGCGCGCTTTCGGATCCCGCCTGGGACTACACGCCCCCCGAGCCGTATCACGGCGGGACGGTCTACGTTGCCGCCGCCGACGGCGAGGGACGGCTCGCAAGTTACATCCAGTCGAACTACATGGGCTTCGGGAGCGGTGTCGTCGTCCCTGGAACGGGCGTGTCCCTGCAGAACCGGGGGGCGTGCTTCACGCTGCGTCCCGCACTGGCCAACACGTGGGCCCCGGGCCGGCGCCCCTACCACACGCTGGTTCCCTCGCTGGCGATCGCACCCGACGGGACGCGGATCGCGCTCGGGGTGGTCGGGGGCTTTTTTCAGCCGCAGGGGCAACTTCAGATCCTCGACCACCTCCGGCACCGGGGACTCCGGGCACTCCAGGAGGCGGTTGACGCGCCCCGCTGGTACTGGCGCGGCGGGCGCCGCCTGTCGCTTGAAGCCGGTTTTGACCCGCGCCGCGCGGTCGCGCTCGAAGCCCTTGGGCACGATGTCGTCTGCGAGCCTACGGGCGTTTCGTACGGCCGGGCACAGGCGGTGGCCCGCCGCCCCGACGGGACGCTCGTCGGGGCCTCCGACTCCCGGGCCGACGGTTTTCCTCTGGGGTGCTGAGGCCCCGGGCGTCGGGGCTCTTCCGTGCGCTGGGTGGCCTCCTTCTCTTACAATCATTGTTCTCATTCGCGCGGGCTTGTCTGTGCGTCGTCTTCCGTTTGCTCTCCTGATTCTTGTGGCGGCTGCTCTGGCCGCCGTCATCCTCGTCGCGTCGAGAGCCACGGCTCCGGGATCCACCCTGTCCCCGGCGGCGGGGGCTTCACCGCCGGTCCTCGCCCACGCCCGCGGAGTGCGCGTCGTGCGCCGGTTCCGGGCTGCGGGCGGTCTTCGGGGTTACGTTCTCCAAGTCGGCGCGGCTCGTTCGATCGCCTTTGGCCTGGACCACGGACGCTACCTCCTTCTTGGGCGCCTCCTGGACACCTCCGGACACGACCTGACCAAGCGCTACGCCGCCCGTTACCTGCTGGCCGGCGGGGTCTGGCACGCGCTGGCGAAGGCGACGTGGATCGTCCGCGGTCCCCGACATCCCAGGGCCGTCGTCTACGCGTTCGTCGACCCCAATTGCTCGTACTGCCACGTGTTTTGGACGGAGGCGCACGCGCTCTACGCCCGTGGTCTCCAAGTCCGCTATCTTCTCGTGGCCGTCATTCGCCCTTCGAGTGTGAACAAGGCCGCCTGGGTTTTTGCCGGGAAGAACAGGCTTGCGCGCCTGCGTTTCCAGGAACAGGAGTACGGCCGCTTGGGTTCGCCCCGCGTCGCGCATCCGGACGCGGCGGAGCTCGCGGCCCTGAAACGCAACACGCGGATAATGATCGCGCTTGGGCTGAACGGGACGCCGGGTTTCGTCTATCGCGTGCACGGTCGGGGACCGGTTCGTTTCCTCGATGGTCTCCCGGCGTTGCAGGACCTTGCCCCTCTCTTCCTGCCGCTTTCCGGATGAGCGTGCCCTCCCAAGGGGGAGGCGCGTAGGGTTCAGCCCACGAGGAACGGGGTTTCTGCGAGCAGTGTCTTCAAGGGGGCGCGGTCGGGTTCGAAGGGTTCGGTCCCGACGAGCGTGACGTGTCCGACCTTGCGCCCGGGGCGCGCGTCTTTGCGGTAGTCGTGGAGTTGCGCCCCCGGGATGGCGAGCACGGTTGCTGGGTCGGGAAGGCCTCCGACGCAGTTGGCCATGGCGACGTGGCCGTGGGGGCGTGTGGACCCGAGAGGGTAGCCCGCGAGGGCGCGGACGTGGTTCGCAAACTGGCTTGTGCCCGCTCCGTCGATGGTCCAGTGGCCGCTGTTGTGCACGCGTGGGGCGGTCTCGTTGGCGACGAGACCAAGGCCGGTCACGAAAAATTCCACGGTGAGCGTGCCGACGTAGCTGTACCGCTCGGCCAGCCGGCGGACGTGATCCTCGGCCGTGGCGGTCAGCGCATCGATCGGAGGCCGGGCCGGAGCGCGGCTCAGGCGCAGGATACCGTGTTCGTGGAGGTTCTCCGTGAGCGCGTAGAAGACCATGGAGCCGTCGCGCCCGCGGGTGGCGACGAGGGACACCTCGCTGAGGAAGGGGATGAAAGCCTCCGCGATCAACGGGGTGCCCCCGAGGGCCTCCCAGACTGACCGGAGCTCGTCGGGTGTGTGGATCCGTCGTTGGCCGCGCCCGTCGTAACCCAACCGCCGTGTCTTGACCACGAGCCGTGCCCCGAGTTCGGCCTGCGCCCGCTCGAGATCGGCCAGGGAGTCGACGGCACGGTGCGGGGCGACGGGGATGCCGAGGTCCACAAGCGCACGTTTTTCGAGGAGGCGGTCCTGGCTCAGGGCGAGGAAGCGAGGCGAGGGGTCGAAGGGCACGCCCCGTGAGGCGAGATCCTCCAGGATCGCGGCGTCGATGTTCTCGAACTCGTAGGTGAGGAGGTCGACCCGGTCCGCGAAGGCCGCGAGTCGGTCACGATCGTCGAACGACCCGACCGTGAGACGGGCGACGTCACCGGCCGAGGCCTCGGAATTCGGATCGTAGGCGTGGGGTTCGTGGCCGAGGCTGTGGGCCGCAAGGGCGAGCATGCGCCCCAGTTGCCCGCCTCCAATGATGCCGATGCGCACCCTCAGGTCCCCGATCCGCTCGGCGTTTCCGGGTCGGGACGAGCAAGCACGTCCTCGGTCTGCCGCTGCCGCCACGTTTCCAGCCGCTGCGCCAGTGCCTCGTCCCCAAGGGCCAGGATGGCGGCGGCGAGAAGAGCGGCGTTGACCGCCCCGGCGCGCCCGATGGCGAGCGTGCCCACGGGGACACCGGCCGGCATCTGCACGATCGAGAGGAGCGCGTCGAGCCCGCCCAGCGATCCTCCAGGAACGGGAATCCCGAGGACGGGAAGGGAGGTTTTGGCCGCCGTCATCCCCGGCAGATGAGCCGCCCCACCGGCCGCGGCAAGGAGGACGCGAAGCCCGCGCCCGCGGGCTTCCTCGGCGTAGCGGAAGAGGAGATCGGGCGTGCGGTGCGCCGAGACGATGCGTTTTTCGTAAGGAATTCCGAGCTCTTGGAGCGTGTGCGCCGCGTGGACGACCACTTCCCAGTCGGAGCGGGAGCCCATGATGAGACCGACGAGGGCTTGAGCCATGCGTCATTTTAAGAAATTCTTGACCTTAGTGCTCTCACCCCTAAGTTCGGTGATATGGTCGTCGGGCGACTTTTGGGAAGATTCCCTCATGCGTTTGGATCTTGGCGACCCGCGCGTTCAAATCCTCTCGGGTGAACTTCCATTGGAAAGGGCGGGAACGGTGCCGTGTGATCCTGAACACTCAACGGGCGATCCTTGGGTTCAGCGAGGGAGCGGAAGCTGTTGGGTGTGAGCGCCTTGCGCGGAATGATCGCGGGCAGAGGCCAGTCATCGATCGGATCACCGATGTCGGCTCAGTCGTCTTGCCGCTTCAGATCGCGATAGAAATTCTCGTGCGGACCAACCGTCAACAGCTTGATGGTGTCCGCATCGAGAATTCGGTAAGCCAGCAAGCACAGTTGATTGGACATGCGGAATTTATAGACGCGGGCACCTGCAAGATCCCCCACCTTGGCCTCGCCGATGGCGGGATCTGCGCTGATGGTGCGCACCGCTTGGTCGAGTTCTTCCTTCTGCGGGCGATGCAATCTCCTGGCGGCCCGCGTAAACGTGGCCGTGACGAGCAGGCGCATCAGCCGAACGCGTATTCGCCGACGGGCTCTTCCTGATCCGCAATCAGTATCTCGCGGATCATGGAAAACGGCAGGTCGGGGTTCTCCTCCGCGATCTTTCCGATCCGCGACCAGTACTCGATCTGCTTGGGGACCGAACGATGCTCGACGTTGCCATGGCGCTTGGCCTGTTCAACAAGGACGTCAGAAAGTTTGACATTGACCGCCATGATGAGACTCCTTGGATTGATAGCTCCAATATACTCCGTAATGGACCCAAACAGAACCTCATCTGGCCGAAGCCCTCGATCGGGATATTCTGTAGACG
>JAKAQQ010000013.1 GCA_021819635.1 Pseudomonadota bacterium | reverse complement strand
ACCCCTCCGGACCGGGGAAGTGCCCCGCCCCGAACCCGATCACCGACGCGAAGCGAGCGGCGCGCCAAGGTGACGAGCGCGAGACTCATGCGCCGGTCAGCGTGGAAGACGAGCGCGTCGCCGATCTTGAGGCCCGGGAGACGCACCGCCCCACTGAGATCGTCGTAGGCGTACGGATCGTCAACACGGCGGGAGCGGTTGTAGACGGCCAGGACGTCACCCGCCCGGAGCCCGGCATCACGCCCCCGGTCGATCACGACGATCTGGTAAGTCCCGATGTTGGGGGGATTGCCAAAAACCGCCACGATGTGGCCGAGCACCGGTCGCCGCGGCGGACGCACCCGCAGGTGCTCGCGCAACCCTTCCTGGGACAGGGGGACCAGGCGATCCCCGGCCCGGATGTCGCTTCGCGAGCGTGTGATGCGGACCACCGCCGGGTCGCCGTAGCGCAGGACACGGGCCTGACCGAGGTAAATCACCTCGAGGCCGATCCGGTGATCGCCGTTGTAGGTCCGCAGCGGACGCACGATTCGGACGACGCTGTAACGTCGGAGATCCGGGTTGGAAAGCCCCCGTACGAACGCCCGATCCCCGGCCCCGAGATAGGGGCGCTCGCTGATGCCACGCAGCACGTAGGGCAGGCGGTTGCCGGCACGGTGCCCAAGGACCACGGGGTGCGTCAGAAACGGGGCGAGCACCCGGTAGGGAATCTCCTCGAGCGCGCGTCGTAGAGGGCGGACTTCGACGCGGGGACGAAGGGCGACCTCGCCAGGACGGAGAAAGGTCCGCCGGGCCTCACGCGAGGACGTGGTCGCTACAAGGACCCCCTGGCGCGTCCGTACGGTGAGGACGGGTCTGCCCGACGGGCCGTTTTCGAGGGTGATCACCTCGCCCGGATAAATCAGATCGGGGTCACGGATGCGCGGGTTTTCGTACCAGATGTCCGGCCAGAGCCAAGGATCGTGGAGGAAACGGACCGAAATGCCCCAGAGGGTATCGCCCGGACGCACGACGTAGCGGTAAGGGGCACGACGCGCCAAAAGAGCCGGCGCGAGCCGAACGTGGGCGGTTGTTCTCGGGGGAGAGACCACGGCATGCGGCGTCTTGGCAACAACGGCCGGACGCCGGGCCGGAAGCACCGTACGGGTGGGGGCGGTGGGGGCGCAGCCGGTACAGGCGAGAAGGGCGAGGGCGGACAGAAATCCTGCGGTCCCGCGTCCGACACCCCCCCCGTGCCCACCACCGGCCCATGCCTTAGAATGACTCAAAGGGTCGGTGTACCCCTTCCGTCCGGGTCCCGTCCCCGACCAATGCCGTGTGTGCATGGGTGACTCCCCCTCGCTCGGCGGGGAAACTGAACTGGCCCCATGCTATACAGTGCGGGAGGCGAGTGCAAGGCCGCCGCCGACCGCGAGGAGGTTTCTTCATGGCCGTTCGTCCCGTTCTCCTTTATCCCGACCCCCGTCTGCGCCTCAAGGCCGAGGAAGTGACCCGCTTCGACGCGGGCCTTGCGCGCCTTGCCGAAGACATGGTCGAGACGATGTACGCGCACGGGGGAATCGGTCTTGCGGCCACCCAGATTGGCGCCCGCGAGCGGCTGCTTGTGCTTGATGTCGCGGAAGACCGCCGCGAGCCCCACGTGTTCATCAACCCGGTCATCGTCGCCCGCGAAGGGCACCTCACGAGCGAAGAGGGCTGCCTTTCCATCCCCGACGTTCGCGAGCGGGTGGAGCGCGCCGCGCGCGTGCGGGTCGACGCCCGCGATCTTCACGGGCAGCCCCACACCGTCGAGGCCGAGGGACTCCTCGCGGTTTGCCTCCAGCACGAAATCGATCACCTCGAGGGCCGTCTTTTCCTCGACCGTCTCTCGCCCCCGAAGCGCGAGCGCCTGCGAAGGCGCTATCTGGCCGCCCGGCGGGAGACGGAACGTACCGCCGTCCGCGGCTGACCCCTCCCGGTGCGGTTCGTCTTCGCGGGTAGCCCGTCCTTCGCGGCCACGATTCTCGAGGGACTCCTCACCCACCACGAGGTTCCTCTCGTACTCACCCAACCCCCGGAGGCGCAGGGACGCGGACGCCGGCCCCGGCCCACCGAGGTCGCGCTGGCCGCCGAGCGCCACCGGCTGCCCGTGCTCGCGCCCGAGGGCCTCGGCACTCGGGCCCTCCGTGCTCGGGTGGCGGAAACCGGTGCCGACGCCCTCGTGGTTGCCGCCTACGGGCGGCTTCTCCCGGCGCCCTGGCTCACGCTCTTCCCGCTGGGCGCTCTCAATGTCCACGCCTCGCTCCTGCCGCGCTGGCGCGGGGCCTCACCGATCGCGCACGCGATCCTCGCCGGTGATGCCGAAAGCGGCGTCAGCATCATGCGGATGAGCCCGCGTCTCGACGACGGCCCTGTCTACCGGTACTGCGTGGAGCCGATCCATCACGACGACACCACCGCCGCGCTCGGTGCTCGCCTCGCCCGGCTTGGCGTCCGCTGCCTTCTCGAGGCGCTCGACGCGCTCGCCTCCAACCCGACGCTCGTACCGCAGGAACAGGACGAGACACGGGTCACCTACGCCCCGCGCCTTTGCAAGGAAGACGGCCGTCTCGACTGGACGCAACGGGCGGAAGACCTCGCACGCCGTGTGCGTGCGTTCACACCCTGGCCGGGAACCTATGCCTTTCTGGACACGGCGCATCCGGACAACCGTCTGGCGGTCCACGAGGCGGCCCCCCTCGCGAGCGCGAGCCACCGTCCGCCCGGGACGATCGTGGCCACCGACGAAGAGGGCATCGATGTCGCGTGCGGGACAGATCTCCTGCGCATCACGCGCTTGCAGCGCAGCGGGGGGGCCAACCTGGCGGTCGGCGAATTCCTGAGAGGGCGGCGGGAGCCCCTCCTCGGGCACCGCCTCCTGTGACCACCGCAGCGAGCGGCCTTCCTCCCGCGGGGGCCGAAAGTCGGGCGCGCGCCGCCCGCGCGGTTCACAGCGTCGTCCACGAAGGGCGGCGCCTCGAAGCGGTCCTTGCCGGGGAGGGGGAGCACGAGCGGGCCCTCGTCCACGAGCTCGTCTCGACCACGATCCGCTATTGCCCTGCTCTTGAGCGCCTGTGGGCCGCCGTTCGCTCCGACCCGGCGGACGGAGACGACCCGCGTCTCCGCAGCCTTGGTCTCGTCGGGTTGGCGCAAATCCTGCATACCCGCATCCCCGACCATGCCGCGGTCTCCGCCACCGTGGAGGCAAGCCGTCTCCTTGGCTGCGGACGGGCCGCGCCGGTCCTCAACGCGGTCCTCCGCCGCGTCCTGCGCGAACGTCACGATCTCGACGGACGTCTCAACACCGACCCTGTAATCCGCTACGCGCACCCGGCCTGGTGGATCGCCCGTCTCCAGGAAGACTGGCCCGGGGAGTGGGAACGGCTGCTGCTCGACGGGCTCGAAAGGGCCCCGATGACCCTGCGTGTCAATCTTCGGCGAACCACCGTCGCAGAATGCCGGACGGCGCTTGAAGAACAAGGGCTTGAGGTCCGTCCCACGCGCTTCGCTCCGTTCGGACTCACGCTTGCAAGCCCACGGCCGGCGACCTCCCTCCCGGTCTACGCCCGTGGTTGGGCGAGCATCCAGGACGAAGCCGCCCAACTCGCGGTCCCGCTCCTCGCCCCCGCTCCCGGAGACCGCATCCTCGACGCCTGTTGCGCCCCGGGGAACAAGCTCGCTCAGATCCTCGAAACCGCCCCGAGCGGCTGTCGTGTCCTCGGCCTCGACGTCAACGCCCGTCGACTTGACCACACGCGGCGCGAGCTCGGGCGTCTGGGGCACACCGCGTTCGAGCTGCGCCAAGCCGACGCCTCCCAACCCGGGGCTTTGCCGGAAGACGAACGTTTTGACCGCATTCTTCTCGACGTGCCGTGCACCGCCTCGGGGACCGTCCGGCGTCACCCCGATGTCAAAGTTCACAGGCGCCCGGAGGACATCACCGTTCGCGCCGAACTCGCCCGGAGGCTCCTTGAGAACCTCTGGGGCCGTCTCGAGGCGGAGGGCCGCCTGCTCTTTACCTCGTGTTCGGTTTTCCGGGAGGAAACCGACAGGGTGATCCGCGCCTTCCTGCACGCCCGTGCGGGCGAGGCGACCCTCCTCGACCCCGCTGTTCCCTGGGGCCACCACGACCCGTCGGGCGTGCATGTTCTCACAGGCGAAGAGGGCATGGACGGTTTCTTTTACGCGGTTCTTCTCAAGAAACCCCGCCCCGCTCAACCACGCTCCTTCCCGATCGCGCTTGCAGCCGGCACGCTCGTCGCCGATACTCGGGAGATCGGCGACGACACGCCGCGCCCGTTTCCATGAGCCCGCCCACACCGCTCTACCCCGCTCCCGCGCGCCGCCGGCACCGTCTTCCCGCCCTCGCTCTTCTCGCGGCCGGCGCGCTCACGGGCGTGGCCCACGCGGGGTTGCGCGTCGACCGTCTCATCGTAACGCGCCAGCACGGCGTCTATTATCTGAACGGCCGCTTGCATATCGCCCCGGGCCACACAGTACGCCGCGCCCTCCTCCACGGGATTCCGGTCACGCTGAGTCTCAAGATTGACATCGTCGGCGCCCGCACGTTTCTTTTCTGGGGGGGAACGGTTGCCCGCATCGACCAGCGCTACCGGATCGCGTACCACACCGTGCTCGGGCGGTACGTGGTCCGCGATCTCGAGACCGGCGTGCGGACAAGTTACCCCACGTTCGGACGCGTCGTTCTGGCGCTCCAGCACCCGCACGGGATTCCCCTCGTCGACACCACCCTCTTGACCCCGCGCGAGCACTACCGCGTCCGGGCCCGCATCAACCTCCACGTCGACGACATTCCCCACGCGCTGCGCTGGCTCGCGGGCTTGTGGACGCATTGGGAAAGTTCGAGTCCATGGACAAGCGCCCGCCTCGCCCCCTGAGGCAGCGGGGCTGGCCGCTGCTTGCGGCGGCGACGCTCTTGGCCGTCTTCTGCGCGCTCGTTCTCCTCGCCTCGACCACCGAAGACCCCGCCCTTTTCAGTGAACTCGACGTTCCTCTCTTCGTGCTCGTCGTCCTCGGCACCGCGGGACTTCTGAGTCTGATCGTCGTACAGGTCGTCCATCTCGGACGCGTCTACCCACGCCGCGAACCCGGATGGAACCTGATCCGTCGCATGGTGCGGACGTTCGTCGGACTCGCCCTGATTCCGGTTGTTCTCATTTGCGCGTTCGCCGCGGTCTTCATTCGCAACAGCATCCACTCTTGGTACGCCCCTCCGGTCACACGCGTCGTGCGGACGGCGGTCGAGCTCAGCCGCGGGGCCATCGACAACACCCTGAAAACGGATCTTCGCAACACCCGACATCTGGCCCGCGCCCTCGCCCTGACCCCACGGCCCGTCTGGCCGCTTCTCCTCGAGCGCCTGCGGGCCCGCGCCCGTGCTCTCGACGTCGTCCTCCTCCACGACAACGGGCACATCCTCGCGGTCGATTCGGCGTTCCCCTTCCCCCTCCTGCCGCCCACCCCGTCGCGGGCCGCGCTCGAGGAAGCCACCCACGGTTCGACGAGCGTCGTTCTCGCCCCGACCCACGGCCACCGCTACGCCGTGCGCGCCGTGCTGCCCGTTCCCACGGTCAATCCCCTCGCCCGGCCGCTCATCCTCGAAACCGTCTTCCCGGTCTCGAGGCACGAAACCCGCACGGCGCGACGCGTCGAACAGGCCTACGCGCGCTACGAGGAGCTCGCGCTCCTCCGGCGGCCTTTGACCTGGAGTCTCGTCCTGACCCTGATCCTCGTGGCTCTCCTCGGCTTGCTGGCCCTGGTCACCGCCGCGCTCTACTTTGCCCGCCGCATCGTCGCGCCTGTCGACGAGTTGGTCGAGGCCATCGGTTCGGTCTCCGAAGGACGGCTCGACGTCCGCCTCGAGACCGCGGGCGGCGACTTCGGCCCTCTGAAGCGTACGTTCAACCGCATGATCGGGCGGCTCGCCGAAGCGCAGCGCACCGCCGCCGAGCACCGCCAGCGGGAAGAACGCGAACGGGCCCTTCTCGAAACGGTTCTCGCCCATCTCTCCGCGGGCGTCCTGGTGTTTGACGAGCGGCGCGTGCTCGAACTCGCAAACGAGGCCGCCTGCCACCTGCTCGGGCTCAAGCGCGATCGCGACGCCGGTCACGACCTCACCGCCCTGCGCGCCTCCTACCCACACCTGGAGGACTTCTTTACCGCCGTCGACGAACTTCTCCCCGCCAGTCACGGCGAGGCCCGGCGGGAGATCGTTTTCGGGGGGGGACGACGACGGCGCGTCGTCGCCCTGCGCGTGACCGCTCTTCCTGAACTCCCGGGGATCGGACGCGGGGGAGCCGTCGTCTTCGAGGATCTCACCGATCTTCTTGAGGCCCAGCACGACGCGGCGTGGGGCGAAGTCGCCCGACGCATGGCGCACGAGATCCGCAACCCCCTGACCCCCATCCAACTCACCGCCGAACGGATCGGTCGCCGCTTCCTCAAGCGTCTGGACGAGGAAGAGAAAATCTGGCTTCAGCATTCTGTCGAAACCATCGTCCGGCAGGTTGAGGCCCTGCAGAACATGGTGCGCGCCTTCGGCGACTACGCGCGGGCCCCCGACTTACGGTTCACGCGCTTCGATCTCAACGCGCTCACCGCCGAAGTCGCGGACCTCTACCGTGGCCGTTACCCGCACCTCGAGATCGCCACCGATCTCGGCACGCCCGCGCCCCCGATCGAAGCCGACGAGGAACGCATCCGCCAAGTCCTTCACAACCTCCTGCGCAACGCTCTCGAGGCCCTTCAGGACCAGCCCGCCGGACGGGTCGTGCTCCGCGTGCACTACGATCTCGTGCAGGGCGACGCCGAACTCCTCGTCGAGGACAACGGACCGGGCCTGAGCCCCGCGATGCTGGAACACGCCTTCGAACCCTACACGACCAGCAAGCCACGCGGGACCGGGCTCGGGCTCGCGATCACCAAGAAAATCATCGAAGAACACGGCGGGCACGCTCTCCTGAGCAACCGCCCGGAAGGCGGCGCACGGATTGCCGTGGTGCTGCCGCTCAACGAACGGACTCGGGGCGAACGACTGCGCGCGGCCGCCCGCCGCTACCATCCGAGAGAGGCCGAGCCACTGTGACCGCACCCCGTATCCTCGTCGTCGACGACGAACACGACATTCTTGGCCTGCTCCACGAGATCCTGAGCGAGGAGGGATACGGAGTGGACACCGCCACCAGCGCCGAGGAGGCACGCCGGGCCCGCGACGCGGGATCCTACGACCTCGTGCTCCTGGACATCTGGCTGCCCGACTCCGACGGGATCACCCTGCTGCGCGAATGGGCCGGGCGGCACACGGCCCCCGTCATCATGATCTCGGGCCACGCCACGATCGACGTGGCCCTCGAGGCATCGCGCTGGGGCGCCGTCGACGTGCTTGAAAAGCCCATCTCGCTACGCCGTCTCCTCTCGGCCGTGACGCACGCCCTCGGAAGCCGGGTTCGTGTCGCGCCCCTCCCGCCGCCCCCACCCATCCTCCTCGCTCGTGACTGGGGGCGCAGCGCGGCGTTGCGGTCGCTGCGTGAGGCCGTCTCTTCCCTCGCGCAGCTTCCTCTCGAGACCCTCCTCGTCGGGGAACACGGCAGCGGCCGGGAAGAAATCGCCCGCGCGCTCCACGCGCAGACCCAAAGGCGCGGCCCGTTCGTTCGTTGCACCCCCACCGACGCCGAGTCGGACGCGGTGTTCGACGGGCGGCTCCGGGAGGCGGTGGACGGCACCCTCTACCTCGACGGTCTCGAAGCGTTGACACCCGCCGCCCAAAACCGGTTGCTCGCCTGGCTCGCCGCCCTCGCCCCCGACCAGCGGGACCGGAGATTCGTCATTTCCGCGGCCACCGCGGAACTTGGTCCACGCGTCGAGCACGGGGAACTTGCGCCGGACGTGGTCGAGCGGCTTGGCCGCCGGATTCTCACCGTTCCCGCGGTCCGCGACTACCGCGACGACATTCCGGAACTGGTCGGCACGCTCGCCGAACGGCTGACCGCCGCCCAGGAGCTCCCGTACCGTCATTTCTCGGTGGCGGCGCTGAACCTCCTCCGCCAGCAGGACTGGCCGGGCAACCTGCGCCAGTTGTGCAACGTGGTCGAAACCGCCCTTCACGAGGCGAAGGACGAGGAGATCGGACCCGAGGCGGTGCAGGCGGCCCTCACCCGTCGGCACGACACCACCCGTCCGCGCAGCACCGTCCTCGGGGAGGACTGGTTACGCCTACCTCTGCGCGAGGCCCGCGAGCGCTTCGAGCGCGCCTATTTCGAAGAACTCCTGCGGCGTTGCGAAGGACGCATCGGGCGGGTGGCGGAAGAAAGCGGCATGGAGCGCACGCATCTTTACAGGAAGCTCCGCAGCC
Organism: Pseudomonadota bacterium; assembly: GCA_021819635.1. Classification (GTDB taxonomy): domain Bacteria; phylum Pseudomonadota; class Gammaproteobacteria; order JAKAQQ01; family JAKAQQ01; genus JAKAQQ01. Next base: position 996 of record JAKAQQ010000013.1, on the reverse strand, counting down.
TCGGCATCCAGCGCGAGAACATTGGGGGCGACGACGTCTGAGGCTCGCGCGACCACGCGGGCCAGCCAGACCGGCGGGACACGGAGCAGGCACCGCCTCCCCCGAACGCCGGCAATCATCGTCGGCCGCCATCATGAAGACGTGGCGAAAGACGACCCGCGCCAACGCCGTGGCCGCAGCGCGCGAAGACCCCAGGAGCGTCGTCCGATACCGGAGCGCGTGGGCCACCCCGATGTTGCCGGGACCAAGCGGGCTTCGGCACCGGCTCCGCGTGTCCGTGGGCGAACACGGTCGGTCGCCTCCACCATGAACCCCGTACCTCGTCAGCTTCGACTCACGGCGCTCAGAAACTCCGCCCGGGTGGCGGCGTTCAGGCGAAACTCGCCAAGCATGGCCGACGTCGTGGTCGATCCGTGCTGTTTCTCCACCCCGCGCATCATCATGCACAGGTGACGGGCCTCGACGACCACCCCGACGCCAAGCGCGCCGGTCACATCGGCGACGGCCCGCGCGATCTGCACGGTCATCTGTTCCTGAACCTGGAGACGGCGAGCGAAGACGTCCACGAGACGGGCGACCTTGGAAAGACCCAGCACGCGCCCGCGCGGAAGATAGCCCACGTGGCAGAACCCAAAGAACGGCAGGAGGTGGTGCTCGCACAGCGAGTAGAACTCGACGCCGCGGACGACCACCATTTCGTCAAGATCGGTCTCAAAGAGCGCGCCGTTGACCACCTCGTCGAGGCGCGTCCCGTAACCGCGGGTGAGAAAGCGCAGAGCTTCGGCGGCGCGGGCGGGCGTCCGGCGCAGACCGTCCCGCTCGGCGTCCTCCCCGAGGAGCTCGAGGATCGTGCGGTAGCAGGTGACCATCTCCGCGGTGCGTGGATCCGGAGAGGCGGAAGCGTCGGACAAAGGCGGTGCGTCCGGAGCGGCGGCCCCGTCATTCTAGACGACGCGGATGGCGGCGAGCGCTGCACCCGGGCGGCGCGGCGTTATG
>JAKAQQ010000012.1 GCA_021819635.1 Pseudomonadota bacterium | reverse complement strand
TCTCGTTCCGCCCTGAGCGCCCGTTGCGGCCTGGCCCCCCTGTCGGTGCCGCCCGCCCTTGCCGGCTTCCTTCAGGCGTTTCCCGCCCGTCGTCTCCTCGAGTTGCACGACGAGACCCGCCGGCTTGTGCGGCTTTCCGGCACCGGGATTAACGAGGCCCTGACTTGGGAAGCGCTGGCGCTCTCTTGCGCGAACCCGGGGCCGGCTGCCCGGGGTGGCGCTCGACCCCAGACGAGGGCTGGCTTCTCTTCCTGACGGTGGTCTCCCCGGATTCCCGGTCCGCGACGCGACGGCCCCGAGGCGCCGCGCTAGAATCGTCTTGTCCCCGGCAAGCGCGTGGGGACGGGGTGCGCCCTGGGAGGTCTGAAGTTGTGCCCACGATGCCGCGGATCATCACGTTCGCTCCTCCGAGCGTGATGCCCGATCTCTACCAGTCGTACATGCCTTTCGTGCAGGGAGGGGGGATCTTCGTGCCCACCGAGGACGAGTACTCCCTCGGCGAGCAGTGTCTCCTCGTCCTCAAGATTCCGGACCACGACGAACTCTCCGTCGTCAGTTACGTGATCTGGGTGGTGATTCAAGCGCCGCCGCGCGCTCACGGCGGCCTTCGCGGCGGGCGCTGGCGTCGCGGTGTCGGGCTGCGTTTTTCCGGCAAGGAAGGGGTTCAGGCCAAGTCCCTCATCGACAAGACGCTGGGGCGAAATCTCTCCTCGATCCAGCCAACCCTGACGTTCTGAGGGACACGGGCCGTCCGGCCCGGGCCGCAGAAGAGGCGGGGGACTCGGGTATCATGAACGGCGAGGGGTCCGTGTGGGGCCCCGATCCACACACGACGGAGAACCCACGGTGACCGCGGCGACCGATCTCGACCAGCTTGCTTTCCATCTCACGCGCCCGGGACACGGGATCCTGGCGGCGGACGAGAGCACCGGAACCATCGAAAAGCGTTTTACGGCCTGCGGGATCTCCTGCAGCGAGGAGACGCGTCGGGACTACCGGACCCTGCTCTTCACCTCCCCCCGCTTCGCCGAGGCCATCGCCGGCGTCATCCTCTACGAAGAAACCCTCTTCCAGAAGGCCGCCGACGGTGACCCCATGGTGCGTGTTCTTGAACGCCAGAGCGTCGTTCCGGGCATCAAGGTCGACAAGGGCGCGAAGCCCCTCGCCGGGTATCCCGGCGAGACGGTGACCGAGGGTCTCGACGGCCTTCGGGAACGGCTGGCGCGCTACCACGAAGCGGGAGCCCGTTTCACCAAATGGCGCGCGGTCATCGCCATCGCCGAGGGGCTGCCCACCTCGGGGGCCCTTGAGGCCAACGCCGAAGCCCTGGCCCGCTACGCGGCGCTGGCTCAGGAGCAGGGCTTCGTCCCGATCGTGGAGCCCGAGGTCCTCATGGACGGGGATCACGACATCGACCGCTGCGCCGGGGTGACCGAGCGGACGTTGCGCGCCGTCTTCGCGGCGCTGGCCCGTCACCGCGTTCGTCTCGAGGCCATGATCCTCAAACCCAACATGGTCGTCGACGGCAAGAAACATCCTCGCCGTTCCCCGCCCGAGACCGTCGCGGAGCGCACGCTCGGTGTCCTGAGGCGTGCCGTCCCGGCGGCCGTCCCGGCCGTGGCGTTTCTCTCCGGAGGGCAGAGCCCGGAGGAGGCCACGCGCAACCTGGACGCGATGAACCGCCTGGGACCGCACCCTTGGCGCCTGAGCTTTTCGTTCGCCCGTGCCCTCCAGGAGGACGCCATGCGCGCGTGGGCGGGGCGGACCGAGAACGTTGTACGTGCGCAGGCGGCGTTCGCCCGCCGTGCGGCGTGCAACGCGCTCGCGACGCAGGGGCGCTACGATGGGGCGGACAACACCTCGGCGGCGTGACGAAAGCCCGGACGCTTCATGTCCCCGACTTTCCCTGACGACGGCGCGGCGGTTCGCCTGCTCGGCGCGAGCCTTGAGCGGGGCGGCCGGGAAGTTCTGCGGGATCTCGATCTCGATGTGCCCCGGGGACGCATCACCGCCGTGATGGGACCAAGCGGCACCGGGAAGACCTCTCTTCTCGGGCTCCTGAGCGGCGAGCTGGCGCCCTCAAGGGGACGCGTTCTCGTCGAAGGGCAGGATCTGGCCGCTCTCGATCGGGGAGGGCTTTTCGCCTTGCGCCGCCGCATGGGGATGCTGTTCCAGGAGGGCGCGCTCTTCACCGACATGAGCGTCTTCGACAACGTGGCGTTTCCGTTGCGCGAACACACCCGGTTGCCCGAGGAGCTCGTTCGCGTGATCGTGCTCCTCAAGCTCGAAGCCGTCGGGTTGCGCGGGGCCGCCGATCTCTACCCCTCCGAGCTCTCGGGGGGGATGGCCCGCCGCGCCGCCCTCGCCCGGGCGGTCGTCATGGATCCGGCGCTCGTGCTCTACGACGAGCCCTTGACGGGCCTGGATCCCATCTCGATGGGGGTTATCCTTCGCCTGATCCGTGATCTCAATCGGACCCTCGGACTCACGAGCGTGGTGGTTTCCCACGACGTCCAGGAAATGCTGACCGTTGCCGATTGCTTCTATCTTCTTGCCGACGGTCGTCTCATTGCCCAGGGCGACCGCGCATCGATCCGTGCGCAGGCGGCGTCTTCGCCCTGGGTGCGCCAGTTCCTCGAGGGAGAAGCCGACGGCCCTGTTCCCTTCCATTACCCTGCCCGCCCCCTCTGGGACGATCTCTTCGCTGGGGAGGCGGCATGAAAACGACGCTCTCGCAAATCGGATCTTCGCCTTTCCAGGCCGTGTCCACGCTCGGGGCGGTCGGCCTCTTCTTTGTCCGCATCCTGGGCGCGATTCCCCACGTCCTCGCCCGTCCGCGGGCGCTCGTCGAGCAAATTTTTGTCGTCGGCGCCGTCTCCATGAGCCTCATCCTCGTCGGCGGTCTCTTCGTCGGCATGGTGATGGGACTCCAGTTCTACACCGCCTTGGCCCGCTTTGGCGCGACGAGCGCGCTGGGGGGACTCGTCGCCCTCGCGCTTCTCCGCGAGCTGAGCCCGGTGGTGACCGCGCTCCTCTACGCCGGCCGTGCCGGGACCTCCCTCGCCTCCGAACTCGGCCTCATGCGGGCCACCGAACAGTTCAAGGCGATGGAGGTCATGGCGGTCGATCCGGTCCGACGGGTGGTCGCCCCCCGTTTCCTGGCCGGTGTTCTCTCCGTGCCGCTTCTGACCGCCCTCTTTTCGGCGGTGGGAATCCTCGGTGGCTACCTGATCGGCGTGCGCCTGATGGGGCTTGATTCCGGGGTGTTCTGGACCAATCTGCGTGAGAGTGTCCGTTTTCGTCAGGATTTCCTGAACGGTGAGATCAAGGCCCTCATCTTCGGTATCCTGTGCACGCTGGTCGCGCTCTACGAGGGGTACCACTCGGATCCGACCGCCGAGGGGCTGGGACGCGCCACCACCCGCAGTGTGGTCATCGCTTCGCTTGCTGTCCTCTCCTGCGACTATCTCATGACCGCGTTTCTTTACCGCTGAGCCGCGACGGCTCCGGAGTCCTTCCGATGCGCCCCAACCGCACGCTCGAGTTTACGACCGGTGTCTTCCTGCTTCTCGGGATCGCCGCGCTTTTCTACTTGGCCACGGAGGCCACCAATTACCGTAACGTTGGTGGGTCGGGGACCTACGTCGTGCGCGCCTGCTTTGGCAACGTGGGCGGGCTCCATGTCGGGGCCCCGGTACGGATCGGCGGGGTGACGGTGGGACGGGTGACCGCGATCGACTACAGCTTCAAGCGTTACGAGGCCTGCGCCCGCATGGCGCTTTTGAAGAAGGACAATCGTATTCCGAGCGACTCCACCGCTTCGATCCTGACCCAGGGCGTGCTGGGCGAGCAGTACGTCGGTCTGAGTCCCGGAGGGGCCCCCACCTACCTCCATCAGGGAAGCACCATCCGCTTCACCCAATCGGCGGTGATCCTTGAGAAACTGATCGGAAAGTTCCTGGCCAACCAGCCCCACAAGGGCGGAGGATCCTGACATGCGCTCCGGACTCGCGATTGCCTTGTTCGCGCTGATGTTCTTCGCGGCGCCGGCCTGGGCCACCCCTGTTGCGGCACCGCCCGTGACGTCGCCGAGCGGCCTTGTCCGGCAGCAGTCCCAGCGTGTCCTCGCCGTTCTCGACCGGGCCTACCACACCCACACGCTTCGCGGCCCCGGCTTCGACCGCACCGTCATGACGCTTGAACGCATCGTGCTTCCGTACTTCGATATCCCGCTGACGGGCGCGTACGTTCTCGGACGCTATTCGCACTCGGCCACCCCTGCGGAGCGGGCTCGGTTTGACCACGTGTTCATGGTCTACCTAGTGAACCAGCTGGCCGACGCGCTGCGCGGCTACCACGGGGGGCACGTCGTCGTGATCCCCTACCGCGGAGGGCTCGCCGCGCGCTACGCGCTTGTGCGCACGCACGTCACCCGACCCTCGGGGAAAAAGGTGGCCGTCAATTACTCGATGGTGCACACCCCTCGGGGCTGGAAGGTGTTCGACGTGAGTGTGGAGGGAGTTTCGTACGTGATGAGTTACCGGCAGCAGTTTGCTCCCGTCTTGGCTTCGGGCGGAATTCCGGCTCTCGTCGCAAAGCTCCAGGCGACGCTTCGCAAAGAACACGCCGTCCCCGTGGTTGTCCGCTCCCACGGGGGAAGCGGTCGTTGAGCGCGCGCCCGGGCGCCGCCGTCTTTACGGAGCGCGCGGACGGGGTGGATGCCCTGTCCGGCGCGCTCGACAGTGACTCCGCGCCCGTGGTGCTTGAGGCCGGGCGGAAACGCTGGTCGACCCGACCGCGGAACGCGGATATTCGCCTTGACCTCTCGGGATTGGAACGGGTGGATTCCTCCGCCCTGGCCGTTCTGGTCGCTTGGAGAGGTTGGGCACGCGCCCGCGGGCACGACCTGGTGTATCTTGGCGCCCCTCAAGCCCTTGCGGCCCTCGCCCGTCTCTCGGGCATCGGCGATCTTTTTGAACGGGCCTCGGCTGGGACGCCGGTGTAGGGTTCAGCCCCGCGTGTAGACCGCGACGAGGAGCATCCCCGCCATCACGAGATAGCTCGCCCAAGTCCCCGCCGTGCCCCAGAAGCGTCCGAGGCTGCGCGTGCTGCTTTGGCTCAGACCGTAGGCATGGGCAAACCGTCCGAGAAAGAGAAGCGCCCCCGCGAGTTCGAGGGCCAAGGGGGGGCTCCCGGCCAAGGCGTTGATCGTGAGGAGGAGGAGTCCGAGCGGGATGTATTCCGTGGCGTTGCCGTGGGCGCGGATGGCACGGACCAAGTCCTCGTGCCCCCCGCTTCCGAGACTCACGCGGTACCGTCGGCGCAGCCAAGTGACGCGCATCGCCAGGACGAGGGTGAGGAGAGCGAGGACGGCCGCGTAGAAACCGGCCACGACAAGTCCGGGCAAAAGCGGGAGCATTGTGAAACTCTTCACGCGGGGCGGTCCCCGGCTACGGGGGACGCAGACTCTTGCTCGCGGGTGATCGCGACAAGGAGGCTGCAGGGAAGCCGATCGATGATTTGGCTCGACGTCGGGGTATGCCACCACTTGGCCATGCCCTTGCGCCGGTGGTAACCGAGGATCACGAGGTTGGCGCCGAAGGCCTCGGCCGCGCGCACGATCTCCTCGGGCGGAGGGCCGTGGACAAGATGGCCTTCGGCCTCAACCCCCCGGTCCTTGAGGTAGCGGACCCCCTGCTCAAGAACGGCCTGAAAACGCTGAAGCTCCGTCGAGACGAGCGTGCCGCCGCCTACCCCTTCGACGCCCATAAGTGTCGGAGAAATGCTGAGGACGGCCAGAAGGTAGGTTTGGGCGCCGCTCTGCTTGGCGAGTTCGGCGGCCTCGCGGAGCGCCAGCGCGCTTTCCGCGGTTCCGTCGTACGCCAGAAGGATTTTGCGGTAGGGGGACATGCGGGGGCGCGCGGGAAACTCCCGTCATTATAGGGAAGAGAGGGGCGGTGGTTCGGTGCTGCGGGTCCCGAGAGCGCGATCGCGGAGACAAGGGGTTTGTGTCTACTACAATATCCACAAGTTCACGAAAGGCCGGGTTCCAGTCTTGTCTCGGGCGGGTGCTGCTTCGCTGTCGGTCGCGGGATGGGATCCCGGGATGCTTGAATCGGTGGATGCGTGCCCTCTCTGCCAAGGGAGGGAACGGTCGCTTCTGCACGAGGGACTGGAAGATCGCCTGTACGCGGTCCCGGGAGCCTGGGCGCTCTGGTCCTGTGCGTCCTGCGGGGCGGGGTGGCTCGATCCGCGCCCGACGCGCGAGAGTATTGGCCGCGCCTACGGCCGTTACCAGACCCACGCCTCCCCCGGAGGGCCGGTGCGTCTCGTCCGCCACGGGCCGTTTCGCGCGCTCAAGGAGAGGCGCGCCCGCGGTTTTCTCAACGCCACCCTCGGCCACCGGCTCTCCCCGGCCTGGCCCCGTTTTCTTGCCCTTCGTCTTGGAAGCGAGCGCTGGCGACGGCGTCTGCAAGATCTCGTGCGTCATCTCCCCCCGCCCTCCGTGCCGGGCACCCTCCTTCTGGATGTCGGGTGCGGCAACGGGTCGTTCCTTCGTTTGGCCGGGCTCCTCGGCTACGAGGCCGAAGGTTGCGAGCCCGATCCCCTTGCGGTGGAGGCCGCGCGCGCGTGCGGGCAACGGGTCTACAGGGGAACCCTTCCGTGCCCGGAGATCCCTCCGGGCCGCTTCGAGCACGTCACCGCCTGTCACGTGATCGAGCACGTCCACGATCCCCTGGCGTTCCTGATCCATTGCCGCGAGGCTCTTCGCCCCGGGGGACGGCTCTGGATCCAGACGCCCAACCTCGCCGGCGACGGGCACGCCTTCTGGGGAAGGGATTGGCGGGGTCTCGAGCCACCCCGTCACCTCACGCTCTTCACGCCCGAAGCGCTCCGCCGGGTCTGCGAGCGGGCCGGGTTCGAAGAGGTGCGTTTCCTGCCTCCCGCGCTCGACGCCGTCGAGATGTTTCGCCACAGTCTGGCGATACGCCGCGGGCAAGGCACGGGCGGGCGAAAACCCGTGCTGCGCGGGCCGTCGCGTCGCGCCGCCCTTCGTGCGGTGCGTCACGCGCGTACCGAGGTCACGGCCGGCGAATCTCTGACCGTGGTGGCCCGCGCCCCGTGCGCGGACGCGCGTGCCTGACTCGCCCGGCGGGGGGCGGAATCTCCTTTCGTCACTTCGGAGCTGGTGGAAAACCGGGCAAACCCTGAAACCGCCCACACCACAGTCAACGTCACGCGCCTCGTCCTTCGCACCGCGATGGCCTCGTCGCCCTGGCGCGAACGGCGAGTCCCGAACGGCTTTCCCGAAGCGGGAAAGGACCCTTCCCGACCGCCAAGCGCAGGGCCTAGGCGACGGCCGGCTCTCGGCCTTCGTCCCGTGACCTTCCCGATCGAGGGCAAGCTCGACTCCTTCCAGACCAGCGCACTTTGGATTCGCAACGAGCTGTTTTTGTTAAAGTATCTCTTGGGCATGGCGACGGTGACGAATCCTCTTGAATCACGGATGGGTGCTGCCTATTGCGCATAGAGGTTTCATCTTGCGCGTACGTGTGCTTTAATTGCGCGTAGACGCTCTATGCGCAATAAAGGATCGGATGATGGCGTACCCACCTGAAGAGGAATGGAAAGCCATCGAAGTTGCCGTACGTCCTTACCCGGACGGTGCGACGGCTCGGCAGATCGCCGATGCTCTGAGGTCCACCATTCCCCTCCGAACCCTTCAGTATCGCCTGAAGCGCTTGGTTGATGAAAAACGGCTGACGCAGAGGAGCTCGGGGCGCTGGGCCAGGTACGGTCTTCCGACGTCGCCGGAAGCTGCCCCCGCCGCTTCCGGCGAGGCGCCTGTCCCGCTTTCCCACGCCTCCGTGGAAATCCTGAAGCATCTTCGTCAACCGCTCACAGCTCGAAAACCTGTGGGGTACGATCGCACCTTTCTCGATTCCTACCGTCCCAATGACAGTTCCTATCTTTCGCGGACAGAGCGCGCGCATCTTCTGGATGTCGGTCGGCCGGCGACCGGGGACCGGCCGGCGGGAACTTACGCCAGGCAGATTCTGAACCGCCTGCTCATCGACCTTTCGTGGAACTCAAGCCGACTCGAAGGCAACACCTACTCGCTCCTTGATACCCGGCGGCTCCTCGAGTTTGGAGAAGAGGCGTCCGGCAAGGGGCCGCTTGATGCGCAGATGATCCTCAATCATAAAGACGCCATCGAGTTTCTTGTCACCGCGGCGGAGGACATTGGATTCAATCGCTACGCCATCCTCAATCTTCATGCGTTTCTGGCGAACAACCTCCTGGGCGACCCCACGGCCGCCGGGAGACTTCGGCGCATCGCCGTAGGCATCGAGCGCTCGACCTTCCATCCGCCCGAAGCTCCGCAGCTTATCGAGGAATGCTTCGATCAGATCTTGGCGACCTCCGCCGCCATTTCCGACCCGTACGAGCAGGCGTTTTTTGTCATGGTGCAACTGCCGTACGTGCAGCCGTTTGAGGACGTGAACAAGCGCGTCTCCCGTCTCGCCGCGAATATTCCGCTGATCAAAGGCAATCTCTCTCCTCTGTCGTTTGCCGAGGTTCCACGCTCGATCTATACCGAGGCCATGCTCGGCGTGTACGAGCTTCACAAGATCGATCTTCTCAAAGATGTATTCATCTGGGCCTGTGAGCGTTCGGCCGCCCGTTATGCCGCCGTCCGGCAATCGCTTGGCGAACCCGATCCTTTCCGATTACGTCACCGCGCGGCTCTGCGTGAAATCATCGGCGACGTCATACGCGACCGCATGGATCGCCAATCCGCCGCCGCTTGCGTTGCGGCTTGGACGCGGGAGCATATCGACCCGCACGAGCGCGATCGCTTCAGGGAGGTGGCCGAGGACGAACTCCTGAGCCTTCACGAAGGGAATTTTGCACGTTACCAGATCAAGCCTTCTGAATTTGAGGCATGGCAGAAGGTCTGGGCGACAAATCCCGCAGGCGTAGCCAGGCATTGAGTCTGCAAACGAGATCGCGGCGGCCGACCGGAGCCCCCGGCGCCCGCCGAGGGCGGTGACGTGAGAAATCTCTTTCGACGGTTGGCATCCTTGTACGAGTGCCATGTTTGCAATGTCAAGAGCCGTGCGGTGGCCTCGCCCGGGCACGCCCCGTGCGGGCAAAGTGTCACGGGGCTCGGCCGCTGTTTTGACCGAAGGGTCTTCCTGTGTTCCCGTGGCACGGTGACAGTCCGGCGCCTGCGAGCGGGAAAACGGCGGCGCTGACGGCCTCGGGCTTGATGGTGAAGGAGGCCTTCGGACGGCAGGGTGCGACGCACGCGTACTGATCACCCGAGATGAATGGCGCTCGGTTAAGCCCTCTGCTTCTGCGGGTGTCCGTGCAACTTGATGTTTTGGCGTGCTTTCTGGCGGGTCGTGGTGAGCCTCGGAA
>JAKAQQ010000011.1 GCA_021819635.1 Pseudomonadota bacterium | reverse complement strand
AGGAAATCCGCATCCCGAAAGAGCGGGGCCGCAGGCGCGCGGTCATCGTACAAGATAGCCGGCGAGATAGTACACGAAATAGATCAGCAGGGAAACGGCGGCCAACACGAAGGCCAGCCGCCGCACGCGACGCGCACGCGCCGGATCCCCCTCGCTCGCCCCGTTCATGCCGCCCGGGCACCGTGGTCAGGCAACTTCGGGGGGCGTCGCGAAGCTGTGGTACGGCGCCGGCGACGGCAGCGTCCATTCGAGTCCGTGGGCGCCCTCCCAGGCCCGCGCTTCGGCCTTCTTGCCGGCCCGGACGCAGGAAAAAATGACCGCGACGAAGATGAGTTGGGAGAGGCCGAAGACGAAGCCCCCGATGCTTGCGACCATGTTGAGGTTGGCAAACTGGACGGGGTAGTCGGGAACGCGCCGCGGCATGCCGGCGAGCCCGAGGAAGTGCATCGGGAAGTAGAGCACGTTGGCGGAAATGGCGCTCAGCCAGAAGTGGGTCTTGCCCCAGAACTCGTTGTACATGTGCCCCGTCCACTTCGGCAGCCAGTAGTAGACCGCCCCCATGATGGCGAAGACCGCCCCCGTCACCAGCACGTAGTGGAAATGAGCCACGACAAAGTAACTGTTGTTGTACTGGAAGTCGGCCGGGACGAGGGCCAGCATGACTCCGGAAAAGCCGCCGATCGTGAAGAGCACGATGAAGGCCACCGCAAAGAGCATGGGCGTCTCGAACGTGAGTGACCCTTTCCACATGGTCGCGACCCAGTTGAAGATCTTGATGCCGGTCGGGACGGCGATCAGCATGGTGGCGAACATGAAAAAGAGATCGGCGGCGACCGGCATGCCGACCACGAACATGTGGTGCCCCCAGACGATGAAGGAGAGGAAGGCAATCGAGGCGAGCGCGTAGACCATCGAGTGGTAGCCGAAAATGGGCTTGCGCGCGAAGGTCGGGATGATCTCCGAGAGGATCCCGAACGCCGGCAGGATCATGATGTAGACCTCGGGGTGCCCGAAGAACCAGAAGACGTGCTCCCAGAGAATCGGCGATCCCCCTCCGGCCACGCTGAAGAAGTGCGTGCCGAAGTAGCGGTCGAGGAGCTGCATCGTGACCCCGCCGGCGAGGACCGGCATGACGGCGATCAGAAGGTAGGCGGTGATGAGCCACGACCAGACGAAGAGCGGCATCTTCATGAGCGTCATGCCGGGGGCCCGCATGTTGAGGATGGTGGCGATGATGTTGATCGCCCCCATCACCGAGGAGATGCCCATGAGGTGGATGGCGAAGATCATGAAGGGAAAGCCGTAGCCGAGCTGGAGATTGAACGGCACGTACATCGTCCACCCGCCCTGGGGGCCGCCCCCGGGAAGGAAGAGGGTGATGAGGAGAAGCGTGAAGGCGAAGGGCAGGATCCAGAAGCTCCAGTTGTTGAGCCGCGGCAGCGCCATGTCCGGCGCCCCGATCATCATCGGGATCATCCAGTTGGCAAGACCCACGAAGGCCGGCATGACGGCCCCGAAGACCATGATGAGCCCGTGCATGGTCGCCATCTGGTTGTAGAAGAGGGGCGTGACGAGCTGCATGTCGGGGCGGAAGAGTTGGGCGCGGATGACCATCGCCATCGCGCCGCCGACAAAGAACATGATCAGGCTGAGGACGAGATACATCGTCCCGATGTCTTTGTGGTTGGTGGTCGTGATCCAGCGCATGAGCCCGCGCGGGGGGGCGTGTTCCCCTGCGTGGTCGTGGGTGAGGGCGTGGGCGTCGCTGCTCATGGATGTCGTCTCCGCGGGGAGGTTACGGGCGAAGGGAACGCGGACACGGCGCGGGGCCGCGTCCGTCGGGCGGGAGGGAACGCACGGTCACAAAAACCGTCTCAGAGGGGTTTCGGGGTGAAATCGCCCGCCCCCGGTCCGTGGTGGGCGGCGCGCCAGCGCCGCACCCAGGCCAGGAACTGCGCGGGGGGTTTGGCGACGACCACGACGGGCATGTAGCCGTGACCCCACCCGCAGATCTGGTTGCAGGCCCCTCGGTACACGCCCGGCTTCAGGATCTTGATCCACATGGCGTTGATCAACCCCGGGTTGCCGTCGACCTGGAGGCCGAAGTCCGGCACCCACCAGGCGTGAATCACATCGCCACCGGTCACGAGGAGACGGATCTTCTCGCCCGTGGGCAGCACCATGGGGTGGGTGACCGACCGAAGATAGTGCGGAACGGCGTAGGGGGAGAGATGCCGGCCGTAGTGCACCGAGGCCAGCGACGGGTTCGAGAGCCGGCTGTAGACGTTGATGCCGTAGCGCGGGTAGGTGTAGCGCCAGAGCCACTGGTAGCCGGTGATCCGCACGGTGAGCTGCGGATGCCGCAGGTTCTCCATGCGCAGAAGGAGTCGTGCCGCCGGGACGGCGAGGACGACGAGAATGAAGAACGGAATGATGGTCCACACGATCTCGAGAACGGTGTTCTCGTGAAACTTGGCCGGAACCGGGTGCCGGGAACGGCGATGAAAGACGATCGAGTAGAAAATGAGGCCGAAGACGACCACCCCGATCCCGCACATCATCCAGAACGCCAGCATGTGCAGACGGTAGACGGCGTGGCTGATGGGCGTGACGCCGTAGGGCAGGTTGTACTCGCTCGCCGCTCGCACCGGGGCGGGCAGGAAGGCCAAGGCGGCCGTTAGGGTCCCCAGGATCGGCAGGACCCCGCCGATCGTCCGTCGTTTCGTCACCATCGTGCGCCTCGTCGCGATCAGGTCGTTCGTTCAGTCTACCGGCGGTCGGGTGCGAAGACGGTCGGCCCCAGCAGAACCGTGAGACGGCGGGCGAGGGCCCCCCTCTCCTCTTCGCTGAGGCAGGCCCCGATCTCGCAGCCACGCTGCTTCTCGGTGAGCCACAACCGCGTGCGCCCCCCCCCGGCCTCGGGCAGGGCCGTCCGCACCGTACGTGTCCAGTAGCGGGTGAATTCTACGACGGTTTCCGGCCGGCCGTAGCCACGCTCCAGACGGACCCGATCCCCCTCGATGCGGATGACCTCCCGGTACCGGCTCATCCGGCGGAGGACGAAAAGACAGGCCCCGAGGCCAAGGAACTCAAGGAGCGCAAAGACAAGAACGGGCCACATGCCCCAGCCGAGGACAAACACCAAGGTCAGGATCAGGGTGACGCTGACCACGGCGCCCCAGAGAAACAGGCTTCCGGGCGCGGAGAGATCGTGCGCCGGGCGGACGACGATCAGAGCCGAAGAAGGGGACGAGAAATCAGGCACGGACGTGGATCGAATCCCGACGCCCCATCCTAGCCCGTCTCTTCGCCCGTCTGCAACCGACGCCCCGACGCACCAGGCCGCGTGCGCTCCTCATCCCCCTTGCGGCCGGCGGAGCCACGCCTCAAGGCCCGTCGCGTCGATCCGGGAGGGGTCGTCCCGCCCGTCCCCCCCGTAGGGCTGCTCCCAGAGGAGGGGAGCGGGAAGGCGCTCTCTCAGGGTCTCCCGATGGCCCGCGGGATCGAGAAGATCGGGGTCGACACGGTTGGCGACCCACGCCCAGGGGGAGTGCGGAGCCCGCCGCCCGAGATCCTCCGCCGTGAGAAGCGTGTGGTTGAGGCACCCGAGACGCAGGCCCACGACGAGAAGGACGGGATACCCCAAAGCGGCGGCGAACCCGCTCAGATCCTCCGTCTCGTTGAGAGGAACGCGCCAACCCCCGACGCCTTCGACCACGAGAAGATCGCAGAGGGGCTCGAGCGCCCGGACGTGCGCCACGAGGGGCGCGACGGCGAGGCGGACCCCCCCCTTCCCCGCGGCGAGGTGCGGGGCCATGGGCTCGCGGAAACAGAAGGGATTGATCGCGGCGTAGGGCAGCGCCACCGTGGAAAGAGCGTGGAGCGTGAGGGCGTCGTCGTTTCGAAGCCCCTCCCCGCCGTCCTCCGCCCCCGTCGCGAGAGGTTTGAGACCGAGGGTCCGTAGTCCGCGCGCCCGTCCCCAGCGCAGAAGAGCGGCCGTCACACGGGTCTTGCCCACCCCGGTGTCGGTGCCGGTCACAAAGAGCGCGCGTCTCACGCCCCGGCCTCCCGCCAGCGGACCGCCGGCGCCCAGGCGAGACCGTAGACGACCTCAAAGGTCGCGGGGAGCCCCTGCTCCGGCCGGCGTTCGGCTTCGGCCGACGCCTCAAGCCGTTTCCAGTACCCACGCCCGCCGAGGGCGCGGGGACGGTCGCGACGGTGGTTCGTCGCCCCGAGCCCCCGCAACCCCGCCAGCATCGCACGCAGATCCGGATAGAGAATCTCAACCCGACTCACGTCGAGGACCGGCTCGGAAAATCCGGCCTCGACCAGGAGATCACCGACGACGTGCATATCGAGGAAGGGCAGGATGTGCTCCGCCGTATCCACCCGCGCGAAGAGGCGACGGAGTTCCACGAGCGTGTCGGGGCCAAGCGTGGCAAAGAGGAACGCTCCCCGCGGCCGCAGGACCCGCCGGACTTCGGCCAGGGCCACGGGCAGGGCGTCGATCCACTGGAGAAGAAGGGCGCTCACCACACCGTCGAAGCAAGCCGCCGGAAACGGGAGCGCGCGGGCGTCGGCGCCGAGAAAGCGGACGTTTCCGTCCCGCTTGCGCCCCGCCGCAAGCATGGCCCACGACCAGTCGAGGGCCACGGTCACGGCCCCCGGGTAACGGGCGTGGAGCGCGCGGGCGAGGTCGCCGGGTCCCGACCCGAGATCGAGCACGGCCGCCGGCTCGAACCGGAGCCAGCCGAGCCGATCGAGGAGCTCGTCACGGACGGCGCGCTGGAGGGCGTCGTGCCTTCCGTACCGGTCGGCGGCACGCTCGAACGCCCGGCGGATCCGCGCGTCGTCCAGGATGCCGGGGGGTGGCCCCGCGTCCGTCACGGGACCGCCGCGCCCGCCGCGCCCCAGCTCTCCGCCAGAGCGTCAAGAAGGCCGTCGATGTCCCTGGCGTCGTGCAGCGCCGACAGGCTCACCCGCAGGCGCGAGGTTCCCGGCGGGACGGTGGGCGGACGGACGGCCGGAACGTAGTAGCCCGCCGTGCGGAGACGCGCGCTCAGCGCAAGCGCCCGGGCGGGCGACCCCACGACGAGGGGCTGGATCGGGCCGCGGCCGGGCGGAAGCGGAAGCCCCCGTTCGGCAAGCCCACGACGGAAGCGCTCGACGTGGGCGAAGAGACGCCGTCGGCGCCAGTCCTCCGTGCGCAGGAGCACGAGGGCTTCGGTGGCCGCCGCGCAGAGCGCGGGGGGGAGCGCCGTGGTAAAGAGCGCGGTCCGCGCGCGCTGGACGAGGGTCTCGACGACCGCCTCGCTTCCGGCGACGAAGGCTCCGAAGACCCCCACGGCCTTGCCCAGTGTCGCCACGTAAAGGGGCACGTCCTCCTCGCTCCAGCCGCCTTCGGGCAGGCAGCCCCCACCCTCGGGGCCGAGGACCCCGAACCCGTGGGCGTCGTCGATCACGAGGGTGGCCCCCGCCGCCCGCGCGCAGGCGACCAAGCCGGGCAGGGGGGCGCGGTCCCCCTCCATGCTGAACACCGATTCGCTCACGATCAGGGGCGGCCCCTCCCCCGCCGGCCCGCCTGCAAGCAGACGGGCGAGCGCCTCCGTGTCCCCGTGCGGGTACCGCGTGAGGCGCGCGCCGGCAAGACGCGCCGCGTCCAGGATCGACGCGTGGTCGAGCCGGTCGGCGTAGACCCGGCGGCCGCGTGGAACGAAGGCCCCGAGGAGCCCCAGGTTCGCCATGTACCCGGTCGAGAAGACAAGGGCCCGCGGGCGGCCGACCGCGCGCGCCAAGGCCTCCTCGAGGGAAGCGTGCGCCTCGCTGTAGCCCCCGAGGGTGGCGGCGGCCGCGGCCCCCGCCCCCCAACGGCGGGCGGCCCGCGCGAGCGCCCGGGCGACGCGGGCATCGGTCGCGAGACCCAGGTAATCGTTGCTGGCGAATCCGACGAGCCGCCGCCCCCCCAGTCGGAGCCGCGGAAGACGCGAGGGGGCCCGCGCCTCGCGCCGGCGGAGAAAACCGGCTTCCTCTCGCTCCGCAAGGTCCTGCCGGCAGGCCTCCTCAAGTCCGCTCACGGGGCGGGAGACGGCGGCGGTTCCGGGTGGATCCCGAGACGCGCGAACAGCCGACGGTCCTCGTCGCGTTCGGGATTGGGCGTGGTCAGCAGGCGCTCACCGTAGAAAATCGAGTTCGCCCCGGCAAAAAAACACAGCGCCTGGAGTTCGTCGGACATCGAGCGCCGTCCGGCCGAAAGGCGCACGTGGGAGGCGGGCATGAGAAGACGCGCGACGGCGACCGTCCGCACGAGATCGAAAGGATCGATCGGCGGAAGCCCGTAAAACGGCGTCCCTTCGACCGGAACGAGCTCGTTGACGGGCACACTCTCGGGAGGGGGATCGAGAGCGGCCAGGGTCCGCAGGAGCGCGGCACGGTCGGCCGTGCTTTCGCCCATCCCGACGATCCCCCCCGAACAGACCTTCAAGCCCGCCGCCCGGACGTGCTCGAGGGTCTCCAGCCGGTCCTCGTAGCGGCGGGTTGTCACCACCTGCGCGTAGTACTCGGGCGAGGTGTCGAGGTTGTGGTTGTAGTAGTCCAGACCGGCGTCCGCGAGGCGCCGTGCCTGCGCGGCCTCGAGGAGCCCGAGGGTCGCGCAGGTCTCGAGCCCTTCGGCCTTGACCGCCTCGATCATGCGGGCAATCGTCTCGAGATCACGGTCGCGCGGACCACGGTAGGCGGCGCCCATGCAGAAGCGGGTCGCGCCCGCCTCCCGGGCGGCGCGGGCCTCGCGACGCACGTCTTCGACGTCCATGAGGGCCTCGCGCCCGACCGTCGTGTGGTAGTGGGCGCTCTGCGAACAATAATGGCAATCTTCGGGGCAGCCCCCGGTCTTGATGCTGAGGAGGGTGCTCACCTGCACGGCGTTCGGATCGAAATGGCGGCGGTGCACCGTGTGCGCCTCGAAGAGAAGATCGTTCAAAGGGCGGGCGAACATCGCTTCGACTTCGGCCTGGGTGGGGACCGGCCGCGGGGAGGACGGGAGGGGGAACGCCATGGGAGGGGATCCGGAACGAGAGGAGGTGGAGGAGACGGGCGGGTTCGACCCGCTCAAGTGTGCCCGGGGACGGGGGGCGCTGTCAACCCGTGATGACGAGATTACGTTGACAGCCCTGCAGCGAAGCCCGCGGTGCAGCGTCCCCCCGGCGTCCGCCCCCCGGGGATGTGCGACAATTCGTCCCGGACGGGCCGCTCGTCCGTCCGCGACCGCCCCCCGTGAGGATCCCGTCCATGCCGTACCGTTATCTGCGCTTTTTCGACAGCCTCGGGCTCGACGATCTTCCCTTGGTGGGCGGCAAGAACGCCTCGCTCGGGGAGATGTACCGGACCCTGACGCCCAAGGGGATCCTCGTTCCCTACGGCTTCGCGGTCACGACGGAGGCCTACCGGGACATGCTGGCGCAGGACGGCCTCGGTCGGGCGGTCGACACGATCCTCGGCTCCGTACGGGCGGGGGACGTCCGCGGCCTCGAGGAGGCCAGTCGGGCGGTGGCCGAAGCCTTCCGGACACGCGCCCTGCCGGCGGCGCTGGCCGAGGAAATCGTGCGCGGCTACGACGATCTCGGGCGGCACTACGGGCAGAAGGATCCCGCCGTCGCCGTGCGCAGCTCCGCCACCTCCGAGGATCTTCCCGAAGCGAGCTTCGCCGGGCAGCAGGACACCTTCCTCAACGTGCACGGGGCCGAGGACGTGCTCGCCCGCTACCGCGACTGCTTGGCCTCGCTCTACACGGCGCGGGCCATCAACTACCGTTTCGACCACGGCTTCGACCACCACGGAATCGCGCTCTCGGTGGGCATCATGAAGATGGTGCGGGCCGACCTCGGAACCAGCGGCGTCATGTTCACGCTCGACACCGAAAGCGGGTTCCGCGACGTCGTGTTCCTCAACGCGGCCTACGGCCTCGGAGAGAACGTCGTGCAGGGGACGGTCGATCCCGACGAGTATTACGTGCACAAGCCGACACGCCGCGCCGGTCGCCGCTCCATCGTCCGCCGCCGCCTGGGGGCGAAGAAGTCGCGCATGGTCTACGCCGCCAACGGCCGCGGGGTCCGTACGGTCGAGACCGACGAGGTTGCGCGGCATCGTTTTGCCCTCACCGACGACGAGGTCCTCGCGCTGACCGACCAGGCGCTCATCATCGAAGACCACTACAGCGCCCGGAACGGGCGGCCGACGCCCATGGACATCGAATGGGCGCGCGACGGGGAGGACAACCGGCTCTACATCCTGCAGGCCCGCCCCGAGACGGTGGCCTCGCGCAAGGCGACCCAGGTCCTTGAGGAGTACGTCCTCGACGGCCACGGGGACGTGCTCCTGAGCGGACGGGCGGTCGGGGAACGCATCGGCGCCGGGGTGGCCGTGATCGCGACCGGCCTCGCCTCCCTGGCCGACTTCCCCGAGGGCGCGGTGCTTGTCGCCGACACGACCACCCCGGACTGGGAACCGGTGATGAAACGGGCCGCGGCCATTGTCACCAACCGCGGGGGGCGGACCTGCCACGCCGCCATCGTGGCCCGCGAGCTTGGGATTCCCGCCGTCGTCGGCACCCAGGACGGCACGCGCCGCATTCCCGCCGGGACCGAGGTGACCGTGAGTTGCGCCGAAGGCGACACCGGCCGCATCTACCGCGGCCGGTTGCCGTTCCGCGTCGTCCGCACCGATCTGCGCACGCTGCCGCGGCCGAAGACCAAGATCATGCTCAACATCGGCAACCCCGATCTGGCCTTCCGGCTGAGCGCGCTCCCCTGCGACGGGGTCGGTCTCGCCCGGCTCGAGTTCATCATCAGCCAGTCGATCCGCGTCCACCCCCTCGCGCTCCTCCACCCCGAGCGGGTGCGAAGCGCGGAGGCCCGCGCCGAGATCGCGCGGCTCACCGCCGGCTATCCGAGCGCGAGCGAATACTTCGTCCACCGCCTCGCGGAAGGCATGGCGACGATCGCCTCGGCCTTCTACCCCCGGCCGGTCGTCGTCCGGCTTTCCGATTTCAAAAGCAACGAATACGCGGCGCTCGTCGGCGGCGAGGACTTCGAACCGCACGAAGAGAATCCGATGCTTGGCTTCCGCGGCGCCTCCCGCTACACCCACCCGTCCTACCGGGACGCCTTCGCCCTCGAATGCGCCGCCGCCCGCCGCGCACGGGAAACGCTCGGACTGGACAACATCGTTCTCATGGTGCCGTTTGTCCGGAGAGTCGAGGAAGCGCGCCGCGTCCTCGACGTCATGGCCGAGGAAGGACTCGCGCGCGGGCGCGCGGGTCTCAAGATCTACATGATGTCTGAAATCCCGAACAACGTTCTTCAGGCCGACGCCTTCGCGCAACTCTTTGACGGCTTCTCGATCGGATCCAACGACCTCACGCAGCTCACCCTGGGCATCGA
>JAKAQQ010000010.1:7097-9479 GCA_021819635.1 Pseudomonadota bacterium | reverse complement strand
TCTGTGGTCTTCCCCGCTCCGTTGCGCCCGATGAGACCCACGATCTCCCCGGCGTGGAGCGCCCAGTCGAGCCCGTCGAGGACCGTCCGTTTCCCGAACCGCTTGGCGAGACCCGAGATCCGGAAGGCCGCGCCGTCCCCGGGGTTCTCCGTCTCGTGCGCGCCCGCGGGAAGAGGAGCCAGGGATCCCGCGGAGTTCATGCCCCCTCTCCCCGGTAGACGGGAAGATGCGCGAGCGCGATCACCTCCGGCCAGCGTCCGGCTTCGCCCTCGGTGCAGACGGCGGCCACGCCGACCACCCGCCCGCCGGCCCGCGCGACCAAGGCGCGCATCGCCTCGAGGGTCGAGCCCGTGCTCACGACGTCGTCGACGAGAAGCACGTCGCGGCCGCCGATCGTCTCCCGGTCGCGGCCGTCGAGGTAGAGGGTCTGTTCCTTCTGGGCGGTGATCGAGCAGGTCGTGACCGAGAGGCTCTCGCCCATGTAAAGGCGGGCGCTCTTGCGGAAGACGACGTAGGGCCGCCCGCTGAGACGGGAGAGGGCGTGGGCCAGCGGGATGCTCTTCGCCTCGGCGGTGGCGAGAACCGTGAAGGGGAGGGCCCCCACGCGTTCGGCGAGAAGGCGGGCGGCCTCCTCGACGAGCTCCGTGTCCCCGAGGATGTTGAGGACGGCGATCGCGGTCCCCGGGGCCACCGGCACGACGGGGAGTTCGCGCCGGAGACGGCCGACGAGGAGGAGATGGCGGGCGGGCGTCACGGGGGCGAACGCTCGGGGGGGCGGGAGCGGGAGATTATGGCACGGCGGGCGACGGGGGCCCGGAGCCCGGCCCGCTCCCTTCCCGGATGGGGTCCCCGGCGAGCGCGAGGCGGTTTCGTCCGGCGGCCTTCGCCGCGTAGAGCTCGCGGTCGCAGCGGGCGAGAAGGTCGGACACCGACTCCCCCACGGTCCAGACGGCGGCGCCGATCGAGAGCGTGAGCGTCACGGGTCCCGCCTCGGTGGCCACGGGGGTCCCGGCGAGGCGGTTGAGGATCCTCTCGAGGCAGGAGCGCGTTCCCTCGACCCCCGTCTCGGGGAGCACCAGGATGAACTCGTCGCCGCCAAAACGCACGAGGGCTCCCTCCGCCGTATCCCGGGGGTGAGCCACCCAGTCCTGGCGGCGGATCTCGCCCCCCAGGCGCACGGCGACCTCGCGGAGCACCGCGTCGCCCACGAGGTGACCGTAGGTGTCGTTGATCGCCTTGAAGTTGTCGATGTCGAGAATGGCCACGGCGAGATCGGACGTCGCCCCCCCGCGGCGGCGACGCTCGAGACGCGAGGTCTCCCGCTCGAGGATTTCCCAGAGGTGGCGGCGGTTGTAGGCGCCCGTGAGCTCGTCGCGCACGACGAGCTCACGGATGTGCGCAAGCGCGCGGCCAAGCTCGGCCCGCTGGCGGGCGTTGATCTCCCGCAGCCGGCTGACGTAGCCCCCCATGACGCTCATCCAGACAAGAAGGGTCAGGAGGATCAGAAGACGCAGGCCGTCGAGCTCGACGGCGGCGAGGGGATAACCGTGTTCCGCCAGGCGGTAGAGGAAAAACCCGACAAACATGAGAACGGCGAGGGCGCCGACCCGCATGTACTGCCCGCGGTCGAGGCGGAAGACGCCGAAGAAAAAACTCGTGAAGTAGAGGGGGAGGAAAATATCCATGCGCTCGCGCAGCAGCACCAGCAGGAAGACAATGAGCACCGAGGCCGTCGCGATCTGAACCGCGGTGAGGCTCGGGTCTTTCAGGCCGCGGGTCACCCCCGAGCGAATGATGAGGAAAAAGGCCGCGTTCACCGCAAGCGCCGCGGCGAGGAGCACCAGGACGGTGCTCCAGCCGCCGCGCAGCCACCCGAACCAGGCGGTCGCCACGATGGCCGGCATGAACATGAGGTAGGAAACCGCCCCGGTGAGCGTGCGCCGGAGACGGACCGCCTGGAGCGCGTCTTCCCCCCAGACGAGACGCCCCCACCGCGTCACGGGTCCCGCCCGCCCCGCCGGCCGGCCGTCCGCGCCGTCTTCGCCGGGAACCCCGCCGCCTCGCCCCGCCACGGTGCTCGGGCCGGGTCCGTGTTCTGGTTTTTCTCCGCTCATGATCCTGGTCTCCGACGGCGAAGGGGGCCGCCTCCGAGCCCCCGTTCCTTGCGTTCAAGTTTATTCACTTTACAACGCCTCCGTGGCCCGGGGAGAAATCCCGGGACGGAACTTGCCCCGTCCCGTACAATCCAACCCGGGGGAGGACAGGCCCGTCTCCAGTTCCGGAACCGCTCCCGGTCCGGCTCCTCCATGACCCCGCGGAGAACCCCATGCCTCCTGACCGCCGTCTCTCCCCGCGGCCTTGGGCGCTCCTCACTCTGACCGT
>JAKAQQ010000010.1:0-7087 GCA_021819635.1 Pseudomonadota bacterium | reverse complement strand
ATCGACCGTCCTCCTCCTCGGGTCGTCCCCGTGGGCCCGTGCGGCCACCGGGTCCGTGACGCGGCTCGAGAAGATCCGTGTGCACGGAGAGGGCCTCACCCAGATCACCGCGCGGGTGGCCGAGCCGGTTTACGTGCTCACCGCGACGATGATGAAGCGCACGGGCTACGCCACCGTCGGGCAGATCCTGAGCCAGCTGCCCTTCAACGGGAGCGCCGCGTCGCTCAACACGGCCTACACGACGCAGTTCACCAACGGCGGCGAAGAAAACGTGAGCCTCCACAGCCTCGGGCACAACCGCGTGCTCGTCCTCGTGAACGGCCGCCGCTGGGTGAGCGGGCTCAAGGGCGACGTCGATCTCAACGCGATTCCGCTTCCCCTCGTCGCGCGGATTGTGATCTACGACGCGAGCGGGGGGGCGCGCTACGGGGCGGAGGCCATCGGGGGGGTCGTCGATATCCTTCTCAAGAAGCAATTCAACGGGTTCGAAGCCAGCGTGTACGGCGGGATCTACCACGGCGACGGCCGCTCGGACGGCGGGACCGGCATGGTGAGCCTCGCCGGCGGGAGCGGCAACGCCCGCCGCGGCCTCATGTTCTCGCTGAGCTACTTCAACGAGGCCGCCCTCCCGAGCGGCGACCGGACGATCTCAAGCGTCCCGCTCGCCGGGACGGGCGTGAGCCGCGGGAGCCCGGCGACCCCCTGGGGGGACTTCAGGTTCTACGCCGACGGCGGAGCCTTCGCCAGCGACCCCGCCTGCGGCGGCGGCCCTACCCCGCTCTGCAACCTCACCCGGATCCCGGGGACGACCGGAAACAGCCCGGGCGATTTCGCCCCCTTCACGAGCGCCGACAACTTCAACACCGCTCCGTTCAACGAGTTGCTCATCCCCCTCGAGCGCACCGACGCCTTCCTCGAGGCCTACCGGAGTCTCGGGCACAACCTGCGCGTGAGCGTGAGCGGCTTCTTCAACCACCGCGACAGCGCCCAGCAGTCCTCCCCGCCCCTCCTCTTCATCGGCCAGGACGGGCTCCCGATCAACATCGCGGCAAACCAGCCGTACAACCCCTTCGGGATCGCTCTCGACGCCACCGGCCCCAACGCCAATCTGGTGAGCCTCGGGCGGGCGATGGTCGAGGACGGCCCTCTCCTCCTCACCGAGACGGTGAACACCTACCGCGTCGACGCCGTCCTGAGCGGGACGAACCGCATCGCGGGCGTCGGCCACGCCCCCTGGTCGTGGCACGTCGACGGCATCGTCGCCCAGAACGACGTGACCGACAACAACCACGGGCGCTTCGATCTCGCGCACCTCGCCCGCGCGCTCGGGAACCCCGCGGCCTGCGCCGCCTCCCCGGGCTGCGTGCCCCTCGACCTCTTCGGAGGGCCGGGAAGCGTGACCCCGGCCATGCTCCGCTACATCGCCTTGACCGAGACCAACTCCATCGACAACACGCAACGGATCGTCGCCGCCGACCTCCGCAACCCTAACCTCCTGCCCCTGCCCGCGGGCCCCCTCGGATTCTCCTTCGGGTACCAGTACCGCGAACATCTCGGGGTCTCGAACCCCAACCCGATCGCGCAGTTCGGCGAGGACAGCGCGAGCCCGGGCATCCCGGTGCTCCCGACCGTGGGCGGCTACCGGGCAAGCTCGGCCTACGTGGGCTTCCACGTCCCGCTCCTTCGTCGGCTCCCGGGCGCCCACCTTCTTGCGCTCTCCCTCGTCCACCGCTTCAGCCACTATTCCAACTTCGGCTTCCACCAGCTGAGCCAGGTCACCCTCTTCGATCACGTCACCCCGGCGTTCACGCTCCGGCTCCTCTGGGCGCAGGGCTTCCGGGAACCCGACATCCACGACACCGGCGCCGCGCTCGTCGAAGTGCCGACGCTCGTGAGCGACCCGTGCAGCGGCGTCACCGCCCCCTCCCCCGTCGCCGCCGCCTGCGCCCGGGCGGGGGTCCCGCCGGGCTACCGCCAGACGAACCCCGAGGTCAACGTGCTGACGGGGGGCAACCCCAACCTGGAACCCGAGACCGCGATCAGCAAGCTCGTGGGCTTCGTCTGGACACCCAGCTCGCTTCCTCTGAGCGTCCAGGCCGACTACTACCGGATCGCCATCGACAACGCGATCGGGAGCCCGGGGGCCAACACCGTCCTCGGGGAGTGCTACCTCGACGGCGACCCCGCCGCCTGCACCCTCGTGACCCGCAACCCCGACGGATCCCTCGCCCTCGTCCGGGACACGACCGAGAACCTCGGGACGATCTTCACCGACGGCGTCGACGGATCGGCCCGTTACCGGTTCCCCCCGACGCCCGCCGGGGACGTCGGGCTCTCGCTCGTCGCCAACTGGGTGCGGAACTGGGCCACCTCCACCCCCAACCCCAAGGGCGGGGCGAGCGTCCAGAACCTCGTCGGCGTCGAGCGCGGCGGAACGAGTTTCCCGCTTGCCGTCCCCCGCTGGCGGGCGGTCGGGGCGGTCACCTGGGACCGCGGACCGTGGTCGGTCACCGCCGATCTCGAGTACATCGGGTCCCTCACCGAGACGTGCAGCGATTTTCTCAACGGCACGCCCGAGAGCCTCACGAGCCTCGGAGACTGCTCGGATCCGAACACCAAGGACAACGCCCTCTCGCGCAACCACATCGGGAGCGTCTTCTACGTGAACGTCTCGGTGGCCCATCGCTTCACGGGGATCCACACCGAGGTCGAGGCGGGCGTGCACAACCTCCTCGACCGCACGCCCCCGATCTCGACCCAGCAGGTCATCAACAGCTACGACCCCACGCTCTACGACGTCCCCGGTCGCTTCTTCTACGTGGGCGCCCAGACCGCGTTCTGAACCGCACCGCGCCGCCGCCGGCTTGCCCGCGGGCGGTGGAGCGGGCACAATTGGAAGGACGCGCCCGTAGCTCAGGTGGATAGAGCATCGCACTCCTAAGGCGAGGGTCGGAGGTTCAAATCCTCCCGGGCGCGCCACCCTGTGCTCCGGATCTTCCGCCGATCCACCCGAACGTAGCGGACGGGGCCTTGTGGTAGATTGAGGCTGGACCATCAAGCGGGTGCGGCTGCCATGAAACGTCGGATTCTCAAAAATGTGCGCGGGCAAACCTTGGGCTATCTCGACACGGACGATCAGGGCCGAATCTGGGACAAGGACCCGCACGGCCGCCTCGTCGGCCGCTACGACCCCAAGGACGATCTCACCCTGAACGTCCGGGGGGAGATCAAAACGCACGGCAACAGTCTCTCGTCGTTTCTGACCGGGAAGTTCAAGGACTGACGGCCCCGGTGGGGAAGCGGCGGACAGCCGCCGCCGTTTCGAGCCGCCGACCACCCCCCTCGCTTCCCCTGCCGAACGGACCCGGACCTCTCTCGCGCCGGGTTCGGATTCCTCTTGTTCCGGTGTTCCCGGTGTTCTTCGACGCGCGTGTAGACCCGTGCGCCCGGAGCGAGGATACGACCTCGCCAACGCACGGGCCCGCGTCCGATCCGGCGCGGCGGGAAGGGTCCGTTCCACACCGCTTGCCCCACGCGGTCAACACGGAACAGCCGGAGCTCTCCCGCGTTCGGCGCTGCATCCTTCGACAGGGGCAGGCGCGGCTTTTGCTTGCGGCCTTGACCCGCGATCGTTCACGAACACGGACGACGTGCCGATCGCATCCGAACCGGACACGCGGCCGTCAGCGAGAGAACGGCGGAGCGATCCGCCCCCTCGCTCGACGCAACTCAGGGTTTTCGCCACGCTCCGGAAAAGAACGATGCAGAGGGACAGATCCGACGATCCGCCAGGGACACCGGCCCGAGGTTCGATCGTCGGGCGCGGGCGCCGGCGGAGAGCGCAAGAAAAAGGCCGCGGCCCTTCTCGCGCGCCGAGTCCATGCCCGGGTCGGCCCGGGCATGGCCCGGAACGGACAAGCGCAACGGCAGGAAGGAGATCGACCGACGCCCCGGGCCATCTCCCAACCCCAACATCAGGTCTTCAGGGAGCGGCGAAGATAGTCCCGGAGTGCAACGGCGTTGTTGTGTGCCTCGTCGCGAGCGGCAAAGAGGAGCGTGATGCGGGGAGCTCCGGCGACATCCTTTCGCGCCGCCGCAAGCGCCTCGGGCCGGGCGTCGAGCTCGGCGGCGTAGCGTGTCCGGAACCCGTCCCAGCGTGCGGGGTCGTGCCCGAACCAGCGGCGGAGCGTGTCGCTCGGCGCGAGCTCCCGCCACCAGTGGTCGATCGCCGCCGTCTCGCGCCGAAGCCCCCGCGGCCAGAGCCGATCGACCAAGACGCGCACGCCGTCGTCCCGTCCCGGTTCTTCGTACACCCGTCGGACACCGATCTCCACGTCTCCTCGCCTTCGGGACGCCCGAACGCATTCTAAACGGGGGGGCGACCCGCCCCTTGATGCACCGCTCATCCTTCGGGCCCGCGGCCGACGAGATCCGCGTCCACGTATCCTGTGACGGGACACCCCCCGGGAGACCCGAACCGTGAACAACGCCCCCGCCCTTCCCTTCTACGTGAACGGCCGACCGACCCGGGAATCCGATGCGCTCGAGATCCACGACGTCTTCCGGGGAACTCTCCTCGCGCGGGTCGCGCTTCCCGGACCCGCCTCGGTGGAGGAGGCGATCACGGGCGCTTGGGCCGCCCGCGGGGCCACACGGGCGCTCCCCCCCGACGCCCGGCGGCGGACCCTCGAGGACATGGCCGCCCGCTTGCGCGAGCGCTCCACGGAGTTCGTCGAGCTTCTCTGCGGAGAGGCGGGCAAACCCCTCCGTGACGCCCGCCTCGAGGTCGAGCGGGCGGTCGAGACCTTTCGCCTTGCGGCCGAGGAGGCCGTCCGCGCCGGGGGCGAGATCCTCGATCTCGATGACGTCCCTCGAGGCCGCGGCGTGCGCGGCTTCGTCCGCCGCTTCCCGCTCGGACCCGCCGCCCTCATCACCCCGTTCAACTTCCCCCTCAATCTCGTCGCGCACAAGGTCGCCCCGGCCCTCGCCGCCGGAGTCCCCTTCCTTCTCAAGCCTTCGGAGCGCACCCCCCTCTCCGCGCTCGCCCTCGGGAGCATCCTCGCCGAGGCCAATCTCCCCCCGGGATCCTGGTCGATCCTTCCACTCCCGGGCGAGCGCTCGGCGCCGCTCGTCGACGACGAGCGCATCGCGATGCTCTCCTTTACCGGCGGCCAGGTCGGCTGGGCGCTTCGCGCCCGCGCCGGCCGGAAGAAGGTTCTTCTTGAACTCGGCGGGAACGCCGCCTGCGTGGTCGACGCCGATCAGGAGGCCCGGCTCGACGCGGTCGTTTCCCGCGTCGTCCGCGGCGCCTTCGCCCAATCGGGCCAGAGCTGCATCAGCGTGCAGCGCGTTCTCGTCCACGAGCGTCTCTACCCCGTCTTTCGCGAGCGGTTTGTCGCCGCGGCCCGGACCCTTCGGGCGGGGGACCCACGCCGCGAGGAGACGGATCTCGGCCCGCTCATCGACCGGGCGGCCGCCGAGCGGGTCCGGAGCTGGGTGGCGGAAGCCCGGGCCGCCGGCGCGCGGCTCCTCACCGGGGGGGACGGCGAGGGGACGCTGCTTGCGGCCACCGTCCTCGAGGGCGTGCCACGCGGCGCCCGTCTCTGGGCCGAGGAAGTCTTCGGCCCGGTGGCCGTGCTCGAGCCGTTTCGGACGTGGCGCGAAGCTCTCGACGCCGTCAACGACTCGGCGTACGGTCTCCAAGCGGGGATTTTCACCGATTCTCTCGCTCATGTCCTCGACGCCTGGGAGGTGCTTGAGGTGGGAGGGGTGATCGTGGGCGAGAGTCCCAACTTCCGCCTGGACGCCATGCCCTACGGAGGGGTGAAGCGTTCCGGAACGGGACGGGAGGGGCTCCGCGACGCCATCCGGGAGATGACGGAGCCGCGCCTCCTCGTCCTGCGCCGCGACGGCTGCTAACCAGGCTCTGTCGCATCGCGCGGGTGCGGGAAAACGGTGCCGCACCGACACCCCCCACGACCGGAGGCGCTCCAGATCGGCACGCGCCCAACCCCCGAAGCGACTCCACCCGGCGTCGTGGCTTCCTCGTCGTCCCGTCGCGTTTGCGGCGACATCCCACGAACCCCCTGGGGGTGAGCGCCGGGACGAAACCGGACAGAACCTGAAGAACCGGACGCCCGTTCAGACGCTGCACTCGCTCGCGGAGGATCCGTCTTCGCAAAAGTGGGTGGGGGAGCACGCTTTCCGTTCGCGGTGAGCGCGCCGTCACAACCGCACAGTTGTATTGCTTTCTGGATGCCTCTCACGCAATATGCATCCAGCGACAATCGGAAAAGTGTGTTGCTCGTCGTGCTTCATCGCCCTCTCAACCACCGGCGCCTCACTCTCGCCGCCACCGACGACGTGATCCCACACGGTCGGTGGCGGAACCGGGCGGACCTGCGTCGGACCGTTCTGGCGGATCGGGCCATGCTGGACAAGGTCTCGCGCGTTTGCCGCCCTTACGCTTCGGACCCCTACGCCCGACGCCATCACTTCTGGATGCACTATGCCGAAGAACACGGCTCCGCTTCCTGACTGGGAACGCGTCCTGTCTTCTGCCACGCGGCTCCAGCGCATCTTGCCGGACGCCGTGCTGGTCGGCGGGACCGCCTCGGCCATCCACGCCCGGCATCGCTTCTCGCGTGACGCCGATCATGTGCCGACGGACCCGCGCCACCGTTTCGGTGACGTGCTGGCCCAGCTTGAGTCGGTCGCCGGCTGGAAAACCGCCCGCGTGCAGTCCCCCGTGCAAATCCTTGGCAGCCTCGACGGCATTGAAACGGGGGTTCGTCAACTTGTTCGCGACGAGCCGTTAGAAACGGAAGTGGTGACCTACCACGGTGCGCAAATCACCGTTCCCACCGAAGGCGAGATTCTGCGCATCAAGGGCGTGCTGATCCTCAAACGCAATGCCACGCGGGATTGCCTCGACTTCGTGGCCTTGGCCGATCACATGGGCAACGAGGACGTCGCTCTTGCACTGCAATCATTCGACCGTCTTTACCCGCAAGACAGTGGCGAATCGCCGCTTCAGCAGTTGCAGGTGCAGCTTGCCAACGCGGTGCCCTACGATCTGGAAGAAACC
>JAKAQQ010000009.1 GCA_021819635.1 Pseudomonadota bacterium | reverse complement strand
GCGGAAGATGGCAGGCGAGAACGAGATCGGCGCCGGCCGCGAGCGCCCGGCGGGCGCGCTCGAGCGGGTCGCCGTACGCCGCGAGGGCCTCCATGGCGATGTCGTCGCAGACGATCGCCCCCCCGAACCCGAGCCGCTCGCGCAGGAGCGTCCGGTTCCAGACCGGGGAGAGCGAGGCGGGACGGTCGTCGACCGCGGGGACGGTGACGTGGGCGGTCATGACCGCGGCCGGGCCCGCGACCAGAAGGCGGCGGTAGGGGACGAGGTCGCGCTCCTCGAAGGCCGCAAGCGGCCGGGGATCGATCGCCGCCGCGACGTGGGTGTCGGCGACGATCCCACCGTGGCCGGGGAAATGCTTGAAGACGGGCGTCCGCCCCCCCGCGCGCAGCCCCTCGGCGTAGGCCCCGGCCACGAGGACGACCGTCTCGGGATCGGCGGCAAAGGTCCGCCCCGCGAGGACGAGGCTCGAGGCGGCGGCGAGATCGACGACGGGCGCGAAGGCGAGATCGATCCCGAAGGCGGCGAGTTCCACGGCGGTGAGCCAACCCGAGGCGCGGGCGGCCCGCCGGGCGAGGGCGGGATCGCCCCCGAGGGCGGCGGCCCCGAGGACGGAGGGCGGCGGAAGGGACGTGAATCCCTTCCGCAGGCGCTGGACACGTCCCCCCTCCTGGTCGACGGCGACCAGAAGCGGGCGGGAGAGCGCACGCAGCCGGGCGAGGAGCCCGCGGAGCGCCTCGGGCCCGCGGTCGTGACGGTCGAACAGGACGACCCCGCCCACCGCCGGGGAGGCGAGGAGTTCCGCGTCCTCGGCCGTGAGATCCTCGCCGGGGAGGTCGAGGACGAGCGGCCCGAGGGCCTCAGCGCCGTGCATCCGCGGCCCACAGACGGTAGGGACAGCGGGCCAGGCTGGCGTTGTAGTAGCGCTCCTCGCCGGTGACCTCGCGCCCGGCCCACGCCGGGGGGACGAGGGCCGCGGCCGCGGCCTCGTCGTCGAATTCGACCTCGGCGACGACCAGGCCCTCGTTCTCGCCCGCGAACACATCGATGTCCCATTCCCGCCCGTCCCAGCGGACCCGGTGGCGTGTCTTCTCGATGAGGCCGCCCGTGCGGTGCTCGTCGAGAAGCCGCTCGGCGTCCTCGAGAGCAAGGGGGGTGTTGAACTCGAAGCGGCTCAGTCCGGCGACGCGCGACTTGAGGGTGAGGCGCCCCTCGCCGCCGACCCGTCGGACCCGCACCGTGAGGCTCGGTCCCTCGGCGACGTACCCCTGGCGGATCGGGCGGGCGGCGACCACGCCCGCTTTCCAAGTGTCGTGGAGGACGAGAAACTTGCGTTCGATCTCGACGATCAAGGGGCCTCTCCGAAGGGCAAACAAGGCGCGAAACCGTCCGGGCATTGTAGCGGGTCGGTGCCCGCGCCAGGCGTCCGTGCCCTCATCCGTCGCGGTCGAAAAACGCCGCCGCCTCGACGTGCTCGGTGTGCGGGAACATGTCGAAGAGACGCAGCGATGTCAGGCGAAAACCGTGTTCGCGGACGAGGATTCCGGCGTCCCGCGCGAGGGTGGCGGGCCGGCAGGAGACGTAGAGGAGCCGGCCCACGCCGAGCTCGGCGAGGCGGGGCAGGAGTTCGTTCGCCCCCGAACGCGGCGGGTCGAGAAGGACGGTCCTCCGGCCGCCGGGGCGGGGCGGCGGAAGGGCCCGCCAGCCTTCCGGCCGCATGAGGTCGGCGACGTGGAAGCGGGTCTGATCCTCGAGGCCGTGGCGGCGGGCGTTGTCCGTGGCGCGGGCAACCGCCGAAGCCGAGAGCTCGAGCCCGATCACGCGGGCGCCCCGGCGGGCCAGGGCGAGCGCAAAGTTCCCGATCCCGCAGTAGAGATCGAGAA
Source organism: Pseudomonadota bacterium (assembly GCA_021819635.1). GTDB lineage: Bacteria > Pseudomonadota > Gammaproteobacteria > JAKAQQ01 > JAKAQQ01 > JAKAQQ01. Next base: position 8,273 of record JAKAQQ010000009.1, on the reverse strand, counting down.
CCTCGTCCTCGGCGCCGGGCGCCAGGGTCCGGACCGCGTGGTCGACGAGCGCGCGGTTGATCGCGGCGTTGACCTGGACGAAATCGAGGGGGGAGAAGACCAGCCGGAGGTCGTGGGCGGGGAGCGTGTAGTCGGGATACGGCGGGGGGGGCTCCGCGAGGGGACGGAGGGTCTCGGGTCCCCCTTCCTGGAGGTAGATGTCGACCTCCCGCTCAGCGGCGAGCTCCGCGAGCCGCCGGCGGTCGCCCGCGTCCGGGGCCGAGAGGAAACGGAAGACGGCCGTCGCCCGCGCGTCGCCCGCGGCGATCTCGACCTGCGGAATCCGCTCGGGGGCACTCGCCCGGGCGACGAACGCCGCGATCGCCCCCGGGAGCGGGGCGAGGGCGGGCACGAGGACGGGGCAGTCGCCGATCGGGACGATCCCCCGGCCCCCGGCGGTATGGAACCCCACCCGCGGCGCCCCGCCGCGCACGTCCACCGAAAGCCGCGCCCGCCGCCGGTAGTGCCAGACCGGACCGGTGACGGTGGGTTCGAGCCGCTCGGGGCGCACCCCCCCCAGCCGCTCGAGGAGCCCGAGGACCTCGTCGGTCTTCACCCCGAGCTGCGCGGCGCCGGCCAGATGCTGGAGGCAGCAGCCGGCGCAGCGACCCGCCACCGGGCAGGGCGGCGCGAGGCGCGACGCCGAGGGCAGCGCGACCTCGTCGAGGACGGCCTCGGCGTAGCGCCGCCGTCCGCGGACCGCGCGCGCGCGGACCACCTCCCCGGCGAGCGCCCCGCGGACGAAGACCACCTTGCCGTCCTCGCGTCGCGCGACGCCGTCCCCTCCCGCCGTCGTGTCGGTCACGACCGCGAGGAAGGGCGGCTCAGGCCGCCGGGTCGTCACCGAGACGGTCCCAGAGGGCGTGATCCCAGCGCTCGAGAAACGCGCGGCGGGAGGCGGTGGAATGTTCCTCGAGCCAGAGACGCAGGCGCTCGCTTTCGCGACGGGTGGCCGCCGCGTCCCGCGTGCCCCGAAGATGGAGGTAACGGAGGTGCAGAAGGTACGTGTTGAGAGCGTCCGCTTCGCAGTAGTCGCGCACCTCCTCGAGACGCCCGTCGCGCACCCGGGCGAGGACCTCCTCCCCGGAACCGTCGAACTTGCCCGGAAGACCAACCAGCCGGGCGACGGTGTCAAGCCGTCCGCGGGCGCCCGCCCGCCCGTAACCCCCGCCGCCGGCCAGGACCTCCATGAGGTCGGTGTGCCGCGAGGAGAGATGCCGCGCCTGATAGTTGCGGTAACGGAAATCGGGGCGCCGGTCGCCCGTCTCCCAGTACGTGGGGGCGGCGATCCCGTAGCGAAGCGCCCGGTAATGGAGGACCGGAAGGTCGAAGCCCGTGCCGTTCCAGCTCACGAGCTGGGGCGCCTCGCGTTCGAGGGCCGCGAAAAAGCGCCGGACGAGATCTTCTTCGGGGGTCTCGGGACCACCGAGCGCCCCGCAGAAAAGCGTGGTCGGGGTCCGGTAGACGACGGCGATGGCGACCACCCGCTGCAGCGGCAGGGGGAGAAACTCGCGCCCGTCGCCCTCTTGGCGGCGGAGCTGGAGGATGGCCTCGCGGACGTCCTCGTCGCTCATCGTCGGGGCGAAATCGTGCACGCGCCGCGCCGCCTCGCAGTCGGGCACGGTCTCAATATCGAAAGCCAGGATCTTGTCGTCGTCCACGCGGTCGGTCGGGGCCGTCCGCCCGAAGAAACGACGGGAGGACGAGGGCGGTCCTTGTATAATCCTACCATGGGCCTGTTTGCCCCTCCTCCCCCTCCTCCTTCCGACGGTTCCCTGGAGCGGGACGGAACGCTCGCCTTCCGCGCCCGCCTCCTGGCCGTGGCCTGGCTTCCGGCCGCGGTTTCCGTGGTGGCGTTGAGTCTCTTCGTCGTCGGGACCCGCCTCGAGCGGCGGGTCGAAAGCGAGGAACAGCAGGGCGTCGCCCTCGCCCGGGCGTTCGCCCGCGGCGCGCGCCGCGGCCCCCTCAACCCGGTCCGCGAACGGAGCCTCGCCTCCATTCTTCTCCACCACCGGGCGCTCCGCGCGGTCGTCCTGCACCGCCCCGGGGGCGCCGTCATCCGCCTCACGCGGCCGACGCGCCCGCTTCCGTGGTTCGCCACGGCCATCGCCCCGGTTGTCCGTCTCCTCGTGCCCCGCACCGCCCCCACGGTGCTCAAGACGAGACTCGCGCACTCCGCCGGGACCGTCCTCACGCTCCACCTTGCCCTCCGGCCGCTTCTCCGCCGCGACGCCCGCACCGTCCTCCACGCGCTCCTCCTCCTCCTCCTCGCCCTCGGTTTGAGCCTCGTCCTGGCCCTGCGGTTCCTCCGCACCATCCTCCGTCCCCTCGAGAGACTCACGGGGGCCTTCGACCGCCTCCGGGCCGGGGATCTCGCGACCCGTGTCGCGGGCGGCACCCCGGGCGAGTTCGGGCGCCTCGCCCGCCACTTCAACCGCATGGCGGAACGCATCGCCGCCCACCAGCGCGAACTCGAATCGCGCATCGCCCAGGCGACCGCGGACCTGCGCGCCACCCTCGAGGGGATGGCCAAAAAGAACGAGGAGCTCGAAGCGACGCGCCGTTCGGCCGAGGCCGCCAACCGCGCCAAGACGGAATTCCTGGCCAACATGAGCCACGAGATCCGCACCCCCATGAACGCCGTCCTCGGCTACTCCGAGCTCCTCGCCGGCAGCGGCCTCGACCACGACCAGCAGTCCTACCTCGAGGCCATCCGCTCCTCGGGCGAGAGCCTCCTCCGTCTCATCGACGAGATCCTCGACCTCGCCCGTATCGAGACCGGGCACATCCATCTCGAACACGAGCCCTGCGATCCCAAGGCCCTTGTCGAGCGGGTGACCGCCATGCTCGCCCCCCAGGCCTTCCAGAAAGGCCTCGAGTTCATCACCGACTTCTACACGGAGCCCTCGCGCCCCGTCCTCGGCGATCGGGAGAAGATCCGCCAGATCCTGACGAACCTCGTCGCCAACGCCATCAAGTTCACCCCCCGCGGCACGATCGCCGTCACCCTTCACCAGCACGACGAGGGCGACCGGGTCCGCTACGACTTCTTCGTCGAAGACACCGGCGTCGGCATCGCCGAGGAGGCCCGCACCCGGATCTTCGAGCCCTTCACCCAGGCCGACGGTTCGATCTCGCGAAGCCACGGGGGGGCGGGCCTCGGGCTCGCGATCGCGCGCCGGCTCGTCGAGGCCATGGGCGGGAGTCTCACGCACCGGCCGCACGAGGGGGGGGGAAGCAGCTTCCGCATCTCCCTCACGCTCCCCGCCTGCGGACCGGTCCCCGCCGCCACGGGCCACGACCCGGTCCTCGCCGGTCGTCGGGCCCTGGTGCTCTGCGCGGACGAGGAGCGGACCCGCCGCATCGTGGCGATCCTGAGGGCTTGGGGGCTCGCGACCGAGACGGTGAGCGGAGCGGATCTCGAGCGGGCGCATCTCGCCCCGCCCTCCCTCGAGGGGACGGACCTCGCGATCCTCGCGCTCGGGGCGACCGAGACCCGCGCCGAGCCGCCCTGGCGGGGGCGGTGGCGCCCTCCGCCCCCGCTTCCCGTCCTCGTGCTCGCGGCCACCGCCGACCGGGGACGACTCCGCCGCTTCGCCCGCCATTTCGGCGGCCCCTGCCTCCCGGTCCACGCCGCGCAGGACGAGATCCGCGCGCGTCTTCACGCTCTCGTGAGCCCCCTCGCCACCCCGAACCTCGTCGTCGATCCGGACATCCGCCGCCTCCTCTGCGAGGAGCTGCCGAACGACCGGGCGGCGCTCGAGGCCCTGGAAGGCAACCGGGCGGAGCTCGGCGAACTCCTCCACCGTCTCGAGGGCACGGCCCGGTTCTGCCGCTTCGAGATCCTCATCTCCGCCCTCGGGCGGGCGCGGGACGATCTCGCCCGTGGGGCCGAGCCCGCCCTCGCCCTCGCGCCCATCCGGGAGGCCATCGACGCGATCCTCGCCGATCTCCGGCCGCTCGCCCCCTCCCCGCCCCGACCGGCCACGGGTCGTCTCGACGGACTCGTGATCCTGATCGCGGACGACAACCGGCTCAACCGTGAGCTCGTCACGCGCATGCTCGCCCGCCACGGCGCCCGGGTCGAAGCCTGCCCCGACGGAAGCGTCCTCCTCGCGCGCGCGGGCGCCGTGCCCTGGCGGGTTGCGCTCCTCGACGTGCACATGCCGGACGTCGACGGGCTTGCGGCGCTCGCCGATCTCCACCGGCGTTTTCCCGAGCGGCCGACCCTCGCGTTGAGCGCCGACGTGTTCCCGGAGACCCGCCGGGCGGCCGAGTCCGCCGGGGCCGCGGATTACCTTCTCAAGCCCATCGACGAGGAGCGTCTCGTCTCCGCCGTCCTGGCCGCTCTTGCGCGGCCCGCGGCGGGCCACGCCGTCCCCGCGGCCTGAGCCCCCCGTCCTCAGTCGGCCAGCGCGAGGGCAAGGGCGAACGCCCACTCCCCCTCGTCGCTCAGGCTGACCTCGACGCGGCCGACGCCGCGGGCGCGGGCGGCACGCGCGGCCACGGGGCCGAGCCGAACCCCGGGCCGCCCCGACCCGTCGGGGAGGACGGCGATCGCGTGGAGACCGATGCCCTCCGAAAACCCGGTCCCGAGGGCCTTCACGACCGCCTCCTTGGCCGCGAAACGACCGGCGAGGTAACGGGTGCGCCCCACCCCACGGTGCTCCCAGAGGGCGAACTCCTCCGGGCCGAGGATGCGGCGCACAAAGCGCAGGCCGTGACGCGCCTCGAGGCGGGCGACGCGCGGGACGCGGACGGCGTCAAAGCCCACGCCGCGGATCACGCGCCCGCCTCGGTCCGGGGCACCCCGCGCACCAGGGCGCGCATCTCCCGCACCGCCTCCGGGAACCCGACGAAGAGAGCGCGGGCGACCACGGCGTGGCCGATGTTGCAGGCCGCCACGACCGGAGCGGCGCGAAGGAGCGCCTCCAGATTGCGGTAGTGGAGGCCGTGGCCGGCGTGAACCTCGAGGCCCGCCGCCGCGGTCCGGCGGGCGGCGGCGGCGATCTCGGCGAGAGCGAGCGCGCGCGCCTCCCCGTCGGGAGCCTCGGCGTACCGCCCGGTGTGGATCTCGACGGCGGCCGGCCGGAGCGAGACGGCCCGCTCGAGAACCGCCGGCTCGGGGTCCACGAAGAGCGAGACGGCGATCCCGGCCCCGGTCAGGCGAGCGACGACCTCGCGCACCCGCGCCTCGTCGCGCACGAGATCGAGCCCCCCTTCGGTCGTCCGTTCCTCGCGCCGCTCGGGCACGAGGCAGCAGCGTTCGGGCCGGAGCTCGAGGGCGATCGTGACGATCCCGGGGTCGAGGCTCATCTCGAGATTGAGGGGCACCTCCAGAAGCTCGAGGAGAAGACGCACGTCGCGCTCGCAAATGTGGCGCCGGTCCTCGCGGAGATGCACCGTGATGTTGTCCGCTCCGGCCTCGACGGCGAGGAGCGCCGCCGCCACCGGATCGGGGTACGGCGTCCCACGCTGGGCCCGCAGGGTGGCCACGTGGTCGACGTTGACACCAAGCTCACGAGGAGGAGGCATCGCGGGTCTCCGGGGGGGGGAGCGACGGGGCACGGAGGGGAACGAGGGACCGGACGGCGGCGTAGACACGGCGGCTGCGTTCGACGGGCCCGGCGTGCGCGGCCAGGCAAGCGGGCAGGAGACGGTCGGCCAGGCGGAGGACGTCCGGCTTCTCGAAGCGCTCCTCGACCAAGGCAAGGAGGACGGCCCCGGGAACACCCTCCTCCGCCGCCTCGACGCGCACGGTTCCGTGGCCGCCGACCGACGCCCGGTAGACGAGGGCGGGATCGACACGCCCCCCGCCGGGGGTCACGTGCAGGAAATCCGGCCCGAAACCGAGAGCGTCGAGGAGACGCTTCTCGAAGCGGCGCACGGTCGGCCGCGGGGAGATGCTCCGCCCCGCGGCCGGGGGGACGAGCTCGGCGAGGGCCGCGGCGTAGAGGTCGTGAACCCCCTCCTGGGGCACGCCACGCGGGAGAAGACGGAGGAGCACCTCGTTGAGGTAGAAGGCCGACCACAACGACTCGCCCTCGAGGCGGGGCGGCGCCCCCACGGGCTCAAGGGTGTTCAGGGTGGCGAGCCCACCGCCCCGACGGAGGTTCCAGGAGGCCAGAAGCGGACGGAAGGGCTCCGCCCGTCCCGCCGCCGGGCGACCCGGGCGGCGCGCCCCCCGGGCGAGCGCGGCGATCCGCCCGTGGTGCCGGGTGAGGAGTTCGAGATGAAGACTCGTCTCCTGCCACGGGCGGCGGTGGAGCACCCAGACAGGTTCGTCGGCGACGCGCTCGCTCACGCGGGATCCTCGGGACGGCGTTCGGCGACGGCGTCGGCGACGAGACGGGTATCCTCGTCCCACGCGGGCGCCACGCGAACCCAGAGATCGAGATGGACCGGCCGTCCCCAGCGCCGGACGAGTTCCCGCCGCGCCGCCGTTCCGACCTTGCGGAGCATGCTGCCCCCGTGGCCGATCACGATCGCCTTGTGCGAGGCGCGCCCCACGAGGATGGCCAACCCGAGGACGAGCTTCCCGTCCTCTTCCCGGCGGGCCTCGGGAACGACGTGCAGGCCGTAGGGGACCTCCTCGTGCAGGGCTTCGAAGAGTTTTTCGCGCACGATCTCGCCGGCGAGACGCGTGTCGTCGAGCGGGGCGGAGGCGGGCGACGAACGGCCGGCGCCCTCCGGGAGGACGGCGGCGACCGCTTCGGTCAGGCGGTCGAGATTTTCGCCGGCCAGGACCGAGAGCGGCACGAGGAAACGGGCGAGGGGCGTCCGCGCCGCGCAGGCCTCGAGGGCGGGCAGCAGACGGGCGCGCGGACGGACACGATCGACGCGGGCAAGGGCCACACCCCAGGGAACCGATCCGCCGGCGAGTCGCGCCGCGAGTTCGTCCTCGACCTCCGTCCAGCGCAGGCCGTCGGCGACCAGGACCACGGCGTCGGCCACCGCGAGCTCCTCGCCGAGCACGTGCTGCATGCGCCGGTGGAGAAGGCTCTTCGCGCGCACGGGAGCCCAGCCCGGGGTGTCGACGAGGAGGACGTCGCGCTCACCCGAGCGGGCCGGGGCGAGCGTGGCCCCGCGTGTGGTCTGCGCGCGGGGGCTCACGATGCTCCACTTCTCCCCGACCCAGGCGTTGAAGAGGGTGGATTTGCCGACGTTCGGACGGCCGACGAGGACCACCCGCGGGGCGGATCCGGTGCTCACGACCGTTCGAGCCAGTGGAGACAGGCGGCCGCGGCGCGCTGCTCGGCCTCGCGGCGCGAGTGCCCCTCGCCGTTCTGCGCGGGAACCTCGGGGCCCACGCTGCAGCGGACCACGAAACGCGGAGCGTGGGGCGGACCCTCGCGGTTCAGGACGACGTAGCTCGGCGGGGAGAGCCGGCGGGCTTGGGCCCATTCCTGAAGACGCGTCTTGGGGTCGCGGACCTCCGCCCCGGGGTCGGCGGCGGCCAGCTCCGGACCGAGCAGGCGGTGGACGAGGCGACGGACCTCGTCCCAGCCGCCGTCCAGGAAGACGGCGCCCAGAACGGCCTCGAGAGCGTCGGCGAGAGGCGCCTCCACCGCGGCGTGGGGAAACCCGCCCCCCACGTTGAGGAAGCGCTCCAGACCCAGGCGGCGGGCGGCGGCGGCGAGCGCCCGGGAGGACACGAGGCGCGCCCGAAGGCGGGTGAGGGTTCCTTCCGCGGCCTCGGGTTGCCCGTGGTAGAGCGCCTCGGCGATCGCGAGGCCCAGGACCGCGTCGCCCAGGAACTCGAGCCGTTCGTTGTGCTCGGGCCCGTGGCTCGCGTGGGTGAGCGCACGGGTGAGAAGCCGGGGGTCACGGAAGCGGTAGCTCAGGAGACGCTCGAGCCCTCCCGCCCCGTCCGTTTCGCCCGTCGCGGGCGCGGTCATCGCTCCGGACGCGGGATCGGCACCGTGGCGTGGAAGTGCATCCAGAACCCCATGTTGCCGAGGTAGGGCGTGCGCTGGGTGTAGTCGATCACGTACACGAGGCCGCGCCCGCGGCGGAGCACCTTGATGTCGCGCACGTGCACCCCCGAAAACTCGTTGACCTGGAACTGGTGAACGAGAGCCCGTTCGGCGGCCTCGCGGCCGGGGCCGCGGAGCGAGTGGGCGGCGCTCTCCACCGCCTTCTCGACCGTGTAGTACTCCAGGTAAACCGGTCCCACCCGCACGAGCGCAAGGGCGACGAGCGCCCCGAACCCCAAGGCCACGAACCAGTTCTAG